>DAOQWY010000011.1 GCA_035342335.1 Bacteroidales bacterium | reverse complement strand
CTCTCTCCTCTCTCCTCTCTCCTCTCTCCTTTCTCCTCTCTCCTCTCTCCTCTCTCCTCTCAAAAAGGAAACTCCTCCTTATAATCAATCTCTTCCCCCTCTTCGGTTTCAACAGGTAATTCGGCTTTCAGATGGACCGGGTTGGCATCCACCACGATGGCTTTCGGGTCGGTGGGGCAGGCATATTCACAGGCACCGCATCCCACGCAGATCGACGTGGTAACTTCGGGAATGGTCAATCCGTGTTGATAAGGTACCATATTCACGGCTTTGGTGGGGCAGTGTTCAGAGCAGGCGCCGCAGTCTGTGTTTTCCGTATAAACCACACATTCGCGTTTGATGAAACGGGCTTTCCCCAACTGAACCTCTTTTTTCTGCTCAACCAGCAGGGGCAGGATGGCTCCTGTCGGGCAGACCTGGCTGCAGGCAACACAATCATAATTGCAAAAACTTACCCTGTAATCCATTACGGGCTGAAAAAGCCCTTCCCATCCATAACTGGCAAGGCTGGGCTGGAGCACCTGAGTCGGGCAGGCGCTCACACACAGGTAACATCCCGTGCAGGCACTGGTGAAATGCTGATGGCTGATGGATCCGGGAGGTGACACCGGCAACGTGTTCTCTGGTTCCCTGTTTCGGTGCCTGCCGTATCCGTGCCCTCCTCCACGCCCCGGCTGGCCTTTGACAGTGACCAGGGATCCGAACAAAATTGCGGACGTAAGCAGGAAGTTTCGTTTGGAAAGATCCGTTTTTACAGGCAAAAGCTCCGAAGTAGCCTTCTTCCAGAACGGTGAATAATGAATCCCATTGACGGAACACGCCTTCAGGCAATTGAAACAAACAACGCACCTCGAAAAATCCACCTGCTTATTCCTGACATCGATGCATCCCGCCTTACACGTGAACATACACGCGCCACACTGTGTGCACGACGGTTGATCAAGACTTATGCGGAACAGTGAGATCTTTGACAGATAACCCAGCAGCGTTCCCACAGGGCAAAGGGTGTTGCAATACTGTCGTCCACTGAAAAGAGGGAATAACAAAAGTACGGCGAAAAAGACCAGCGCAACCACAAAGGATCCGGTCACAAAACTGCGTATCTCCACCGGTTTGACAGCAAAATTATTGAAAAGCTTTAGTATGGAGGAAAGAAGGTTGTTCGCTCCAATGACCAAGGGGCGGAACAGTTCCACGAGAATCCTCCCGAAAATCGAGTAAGGATCCAGGATGTTCAGCAGCACCATGGATCCCGCCAGTACCGATATAAGCACCAGCCCCAGAATGGACAGTCGGATGGCGTTTCGGGCCTTGAGGAACCTGAACCGCTGCTTTTTCCTGATCTTTCTTTTCAGAAAGATCACCAGGTCCTGGAAAACGCCGGCAGGGCAGATCGTGGAACAGTAGATCCTTCCAAAAAGCAACGTCAGGATGATGACGACAAGGAATCCAAGCGATGTAAGGCTTAGGATATGAATGAACTCGATGAGGGAAGGAGTGAACTGCAGGAAAGTCAGTCCGTGATAAAAATGGTGTCCGACCAATTCGGTGAAATCCAGAAAGATGATCAGTGTATAGACAAAGAACACGACGGCCAGTGTGACACGAATTGTTTTCAGCCAGGCCCTGTTCATCAGGAATTACAAAATGATCCGGTTAATCCTCAGGCCATTCAGGTCAGATCGGCCTACACCAAGTTGTTCTGCAAGAACAATATGTTTAATATCTGCCGGCTCCTTACCAAAGATTTTTGCAGCTGCAGCATCTATCGTTACCATATCGGTCGACACGAGCAGCTGTTTCTGCAGGGATACATCGGCCGGGGAGACACCCCGCGGGCCATTGCGCAACATGATCCGGTATGCATCCACCACATTCAGGTCGGGCTTCCGCCGAAAGGAGGCATAATCTGCAATGCACTGCTGCAGGTCGTTGCGGTGCCAGTACATCCTGTCCCAGACCACACCCATGAGGTTCTTCATGGCTATGGTCATACTGGCAGAAGAATGATGCTTTATGACAGGTACATTGATGAATACATCTGATTGGAGGATCAGTTCGTGAACCTTGGTGCTTTTCAGTTTCACCCCGCCGGGAATTTCCACCTGCTGATAATAGCTTTCCTGGTTCCCGGGAACCATCTTGCCACCTGCATCGCTGACCGCCTGCTTGATGCCGCTGGTTTCATAGCACTGATCCCATTTGTCGCACGTGTTGTCAAAGACATACACCACCGAGGCACCAGCCGCAAGACACTGTTTAATGATTTGCTTCACCAGCAGCGGATTGGTGTTGCCAGCCCTCTCCGGCGGCACATCCCAGCCGATGTTCGGCTTCACCACCACCGACTGGCCCTTTTTGACAAAGGCACCCATCCCTCCCAGGGATTCAATGGCCTTAACGAACATCACATCCGGCTCCCCGCCTTTTACCGCGACCAAATCATAGGGAAGTCTTCCGGTTCCAGCCGGCTGGGCAAACAGCCGGTCAATGCCTCCCGTAAAAGCAACCGCCCCGGCAGCAAGGCCGGCACCAAGACCGGTCTTTATGAAAACTCTACGCTTCATGACAGTTCAAGTTGGATATAGTTTATGGACTTTATCGTTCAAATCAGCACCAAAATTAAAAAAAAAAGACTGTCGCGTAACCCTGGCAGTCTTTTTATGCAAATAGCTACATAGATTACTATTTCTATTTTCTCCTGTTCAACTCCGTGAGGATCTTATCCGCATCCTTCTGATAGTCGTGGATCTGATCGTTGGCGATCTTCTGAAAAAGAGCAATCGCATCCTCTGTTCTGTTCACTTTTAAATAACACAGAGCCAGGTACCATTCTGCCGGCTTTTTATAAAGACTGTTAGGATTGCCGGCGATTTCCGATAGGTAGGCCGTGGCATTTTCCAGCTGACCCGCTTCGATGTAGCAGATCCCAGCATAGAACCTGACTGCAGAATTATCACTGTCGGTTTGAAGGATCTTGTTGAATTGTTCGATCGCGACTGTAAAATCCCTGTCCTGATAACTGCGCAGGGCTTCCACCAGCTCGGTACCCGATCGCCGCGTCATCCTGAGCGGATGGTCAGAATCGTAATAGCTGCTGAAAAGCTTTTCGTTGGATGGATGCTGCGGCATCAGAAACAGGAAATATGCTGCGGCAACCAGCAAAATGACCGAAGCAGCGGCAGCGATCCGGTAGGGATTTGCAAACAGGGTGCGGACCACACTTTTCTTTTGCCTGGAATCCTGCATCAACTCCATCAGTTTTGCCCTGAATTCCAGCAGGTCCTCATCATTAAGAGCATCCGACAGTCGCTGGTCGAACCTGAATTCTTCGGCCAGGACTGTATCCTCTTTCATCCTGGATAAAAGATCACTGGCCCCGGCCTCATCCATCTCACCGCTGAGGTATCGCTCGATGAGTTTTGAATACTTGAGTTTCCTATTCATTGAACATCAAATTATGACTTCTGGGATCCTTCACAATGCTCTTTTTCAGTTTCTCCTTACAGAGGAACTTCCTTGTTTTCGTATATTTCACCGACTTATAGCCCATGATCTTCATGATGTCCGTCATGGGTATCTTTTTGACAAACAACCGCAGCAATTTTCGGCAATCCTCACCCAGATTGAGAAAATGCTGCTGAAATATCTTCATCCGTTCCCTTTCCTCATCGTGCACCTCAACTTTCAACTCATCCGAAAGTTCGATGAAATTCTCGATATCACCAACATAAGCGGGATCAATCTTATTTCGTTCCAGCTTCTGTAACCAGATATGCCGGCTTACCGAATATAAAAACGTAATAAAAGAGCATTCAAGATTCAGCTCGTTATCCCTGGTTTTCTGGTAAATGACCATCAATGCATCCTGAAAAACATCTTCAGCATCTTCGCGTGTGCCGTTATTGCGAAGGATGAATCTCCTGATCGTGTTGAAATGCTCATCAAGAACGAATTGGATGATCCTGGAATCTTTTTTTACCAAACCCCCGAGGATTTCCTCATCAGAGTAACGTAGCATCAACTGCTTTCTTTAATCCGGTTTTTACAAAAAGGTAATACATACATCCCTGATAATTTTAAAAAATTATGCACCTTGCAGGTTGAGATCAGCATCCGGAAAAGGATATTCGTGAAAGACAAAGGTATGAAATCCTGATGATCAGCAGAGGGGCACTGTAAAATTCAACGCTGCGCTCACGCCCTGCTCATTAACGTGTATCTTTGCAGTTGGCTTTACGACGATGCTTTATCCATCTGATTTTGAATCGAAATTAGGATTTGACCGGATCAGGGATATGATCCGGAAAAATTGCCTGAGCTCTCTGGGAGAACATTATGCCGATCAGATCGGGTTCAGTTCTGATCCGGAACAGGTTGGCACCTGGATTCAGCAGGTCTGGGAATTCAAGATCATCCTGACATCGGGCCTGGGATTTCCCGGTACCGACTATTTTGACCTGACGCACGAAGTCAGGCGACTGAGGACTGCAGGGACCTTCATCGAACCGGAGGTGTTGTTCGACATGAGATCATCCCTGTTCACCATTACGGAATGCCTGCGTTTCTTCAGGGGGAAGAACGGGGAGCGCCTTACGGCTCTTTCAGAATTAGCGCGTGATGTTAACGTTGACACCCGCATTCTGCAAAAGATCGATGCGATCATGGATGAAAAGGGCACTATCCGCGATACAGCCTCCCCTGCCCTGAAAAAGATCAGGCAAGATCTGCTTTCAAGGCAGCATCAGATCGACCGGCGCCTGCAGGTCACGCTGCAGAAGGCAAAAAAGGAAGGATGGATCAGCGACGATACATCGATCACCATCCGGGGAGGCCGGGCGGTCATTCCCGTACCCGTGACCCATAAACGCAAGATCCACGGATTCATCCACGATGAGTCTTCGTCAGGGCAGACCGTGTTTATTGAGCCGACCGACATTTTTGACATCAACAACGAAATCAGGGAACTTGAGAATGCAGAGCGAAGGGAGATCATCCGCATCCTGACGGCTTTCACCGACGACATCAGGCCCCAGCTGGATTCACTGGAAGATGCGTATCAATTCCTCGGGCAAATTGACTTTATCAGGGCAAAAGCCATGCTGGCCACCGGGATAAATGGAGAAAAACCCCTGATCAAGCCCTTTCCGGTCATTCGCTGGGTCCAGGCAGTCCATCCCCTCCTGTATCTGGCCCATCAGAGGCAAAATAAAAGTGTGGTGCCGCTCACCCTGGAGCTGGATGAAAACCAGCGTATCCTGATCATTTCAGGCCCCAATGCCGGCGGTAAGTCGATCTGCCTGAAAACGGCCGGCCTGTTACAATATATGCTTCAATGCGGACTGCTGGTCCCTATGTCGGAGTATTCGCAAATGGGCATTTTCAGGCAGATCTTCATTGACATCGGCGACGAGCAATCCATTGATAACGACCTGAGCACCTATAGTTCCCACCTGCTCAACATCAAATATGTAGTTGAGCACGCTGACAGGCATACACTTTTTCTCATCGATGAGTTCGGTTCGGGGACGGAGCCACAGCTGGGAGGCGCAATTGCAGAAGCCACTCTTGAACGTCTGCATACGATGGATGTTTTTGGGATCGTCACCACCCATTATACCAACCTGAAGCTTCTGGCAGGCAGGTTACCGGGGATTGTCAACGGCGCCATGCTGTTTGACCAGGAGCGGATGCAACCCCTTTACCGGTTGAAGACCGGCAATCCGGGCAGCTCCTATGCACTGGAGATTGCGCAAAAGATCGGATTTCCGGCTGAAATACTGGAGAATGCAGCAACAAAGACCGGAAAGACCCAGTTGGACTTTGACCAGGAGCTTCACCGGCTTGAACTTCAAAAGGAAGAGGTTGCCAGGAAACAGACTGAATTCAGGGTGGCGGATGAATTTTTGGCTGAAATGATCAGCAAATACAGTAAGATGATCGAGGAATCCGAAAAGGGCCGTTCCGCACTGTTTGCTGAAGCAAAAGAAAAGGCCCTCAGGATCATCGAGGATTCAAACCGTCTGATCGAGCAGACCATCCGGGAGATCCGGCAACACCAGGCGGACAAGGAGGCTACCAGGGATGCCAGGAAGAGGGTTGAGAAGTGGAAGGAGGATTTGGAGGGGATGGCAGAGGACAGCAGTCAGCAGCCTGTCCTGATGAGTCCCGACTGCGTCGGGATAAACTCCGCGAAATCAGGATCGGCAGGCAGCAGCGGAGCGAAGCGTAGTCCCGACGAAAGTCGGGATCGGCGGGAGGCGGGTCCTCGGGTTCACGGGTCTTCAGGTCAAAGGGAGGCACAAGGCGGGAAGGAGGAATGGAAGGCAGCGGGAAGGGATCTTAAGAAGGGGGATACTGTTCGGATCAGCGGGCAGAAAGTCCCGGGAGAGGTCATTGATATCAAAGGAAATGAAGTGACGATCGCTTTCGGATCGATGAAAGTCAGGGTGGCTGCCGACAGGCTCGAAACGATGGCCGGGAAACTGGAGGAGTTGATCAGTCTGCGGCCGGTCAGGTCACCGGGTTCGATCACCGGTGAAATTCATTCAAGGATGGCCGCATTCCGGCTGACGATCGATTTGAGGGGAAAAAGGGCTGAGGAGGCCCTGGGTGATGTCAGAAAATACATTGATGAAGCCCTGCTGCTGAACATTGCCGAGGTCAGGATCATCCACGGTAAAGGGGATGGCATTCTCTTACAGGTCATCAGGGACTATCTGAAGGAGGTTCCGGAGGTAAAGCACTTTGAGGATGAAAAGCTTGAATACGGCGGGCATGGTGTGACCGTTGTAAAATTCCGGTAACGAGCTACCCCGAACAGTAAAATTATCCATTTACCTTCTACATTATCAATCCATTCCGGCTTCGCTTCCTCAGGGGACGTTTTTTTTTGCTTGTCCTATGTGATTTATTAGCTATCTTTGCCAACCTGACACAAAAGGCGTTCACTTTTAAATACAGATTATGTCTTCATTGCGAAGAAAAACATCTGACCTGAAGAAGAGGATGCGGTTTGCCTTGAAGGGAGGGGGATCCAAAGCGATCGAGAAGCAGAAGGCAACCGGGAAGTTGACGGCCAGGGAAAGGATCATCACACTGCTTGATCCCAAATCATTTTACGAATACGATCTTTTTGCTGAGCACGCAGGCAGGGATTTCGATATGGATAAGAAATATCTGCCCGGCGACGGAGTCATTACCGGCACGGGGACCCTGAGCGGCTATCCTGTTTGCATTTATGCGCAGGATTTCACGGTAGCCGGAGGATCGCTGGGCTGGATGCATGCCAAAAAGATCACCAAGATCATGGACCAGGCCATAAAGCTAAAGGTTCCCCTGGTCGGGATCAATGACTCGGGAGGTGCCAGGATCCAGGAAGGGGTGAATTCACTGGCAGGTTATGGTGAGATCTTTTACCGGAATACGCTGGCATCGGGCGTAATACCACAAATATCCGTGATCCTGGGTCCCTGTGCGGGAGGAGCCGTCTACTCACCTGCCCTGACGGATTTTGTCTTTGTCGTCGACAAGATCTCCAAAATGTTCATCACGGGTCCGGAAGTCATCAAGGCAACCATCGGAGAAGAAATCTCGATGGAAGACCTTGGCGGAGCGAGGGTTCATGCCGAGATCACGGGAAATGCCCATTTTTATGCTGAAAGTGAGCAGGAATGTTTTAACCAGATCAAACAACTGGTCAGTTATATTCCCTGGAACAACGAAAAGAAAGCGGAACCCTTCCCGAAGCGTCCGCCCAAGACCCGCCTCTACAAGATCGACGATATTTTCCCGACCAATCCGCGACAACCTTATGATGTGCGCGATATCATCAAAGCCATCGTGGATGACTCCGAATTTCTGGAGATCCAGGAACATTTCGCCCGAAACATTGTCATTGGCTTTTCACGTCTGGGGGGTGAAACCGTAGGAATCGTTGCCAACCAACCCCTTGTCCTGGCAGGTGTGCTGGATGTGGATTCATCAGATAAGGCAGCCCGCTTCATCCGATTCTGTGATGCCTTCAACATCCCGCTGGTTACCCTGGTGGATCTGCCGGGTTACCTGCCCGGTGTTGACCAGGAGCATGCCGGCGTTATCCGCCATGGCGCCAAGGTACTTTATGCATACTCTGAGGCCACCGTTCCCAAGATGACGGTCATCCTGCGCAAAGCTTATGGTGGCGGATACATTGCCATGTGTTCCCATCACCTGCGTTCCGACTTCGTCCTGGCCTGGCCGACGGCAGAAATTGCGGTCATGGGCCCGGAGGGAGCCGCCAATATCATTTTTAAGAATGAAATAAAGAATGCAGAAAATCCCGAGGAAATGCGAAGACAAAAGATCAAAGAGTACAAGGAAAAATTCGCAAATCCTTATGTGGCAGCAGCCTATGGATACATCGACGCGGTGATCGATCCCAATGATACCCGAAAGCTCTTAATGCAGTCTCTGGATGTATCTGCCAATAAGGCAGTGGAACGACCCATCAAAAAACATGGAATTCCTCCATTCTGATCAATTTCTTTCCAATGAACAGCCTATGAATAAACTGAACCATTCTGAGAACAATTTCAAAACCCTGACGATCGACAACATTAAGTACCGTACACAACTTACCAGTAAATTCCTTGCGCGAAAGAAGTTCGTTCCTCCGGATCCCAAAAAAGTCCTTTCATTCATACCCGGGTCCATTCGCAAAGTGAATGTCCAGACCGGCAGTGAAGTGAAGACCAATGACATACTGATGATTCTTGAGGCCATGAAGATGAACAACTACATCCTCTCACCGGGCGAGGGAGTTGTGAAAAAAATCAATGTCAAGGCCGGGGATGTCGTTCCGAAGGATTTCATTTTACTGGAATTCAAATAGGTTTATTCTCCTGAATCATTGATCCCCTTTGAAGATCCTGCTGGTTTCTTCGATCAGATGCAGGATATCTTCCTTGCCCCCGCCTGTCAGCGCTGAGGTCCGGATTCCCTGAGGAAGTTCCTCCCAGGTTTTGTTCAATTCCTTTTTAAAGGCCTCGATATTGGATGTGCCCCTGGCCAGGGTCACTTTATCCGTTTTAGTAAAAAGCAGGGTGAAGGGCAGCTGATTTTTACCGAACCAGTTGACAAGGTCCAGATCGATCTTCTGAGGTGCCAGGCGGCTATCCACCAGGAGAAACGTATTCATCAGGCTGGTGCGGTTGAGGAGGTAGCGGGCGATCAACCGCTCCCATTTTTTACGCTGCGCCAGCGCTGCTCTGGCATAACCGATGCCAGGAAGATCCACCAGGTACCATTCCCCGTTGATCAGGTAGTGCTGAATGGCCTGGGTCTTGCCCGGACGTGATGAGATCCTTGCCAGGTTTTTCTGTCCGGTCAGCATGTTGATCAGGGATGACTTCCCCACATTCGACCGGCCAAGGAATGCATACTCCGGCAGATCAGGTGCCGGACAGGATGAAATCGTAACGGAACTTGAGACATAAACTGCCTGGCGGATGATCATCACCTGGGTAACTCCTTCTCAGCTTTTTTATAGGAAGAGACATGCCTGTCCTTCTTGATATCGTAAATGTCCTCAATGGTCATCAGGATCCCGGATTCCTCCACCGAGCCAAAATGCCTGTTGATGCAGGTACCAAACATCCTCATGGTGGAGGAAAGATTCATGTATGCATTGACCAGAGGCGGGATGCTCTCATTGAGGATTCGGACGTTTTTCATAAGTATGCGGTAATTCTCGTCATAGTTCCGGCCGGAGAAGATCTGCTCCAGCTCGCCTGGATCCGTTACCAGGGACAATGGTTCGTAGGGCCTGGCCAATTCGTCCGGATCCGGGAAATATTTGTGCAGGAAGAAAAGGATCATGTCCCGTGCACGGATATTGAACCTGGGATACATCGTGATCTTACCGAAAAAATACCTGGTTCCGGGATGATCAATGGTCAGGGCACCCAGGCCGTCCCAAAGGTTATCGAGTGAATAGATCCCTTTGCGGATGTTGTAGGTTGGCTGATAGTCGGGCTGTACGAAAGAACGCCCCAGCTCAATGGTTTGGGGCAGATAGTCGTTGATAAAAACATCGGAGAGCCTGAACAGCTGGGCTGTCGGTGTATAATAGGTTCCGTCGGGTGCTTTTCGTATCAGGGTTCCTTCCAGATAGCGGTACCCGCCAACAATGACTTGATCCTGAGGGCTCCAGACGAGCAGTTGTTTGAAGGGAGTGACAGGGTCGGTATCAAACTCGTCAATATCCACCTCCTCGCCGGTGCCGCCACCTGCGTCACGGAAACTGATTTCCCTGAGCCGGCCCAGCTCGAGCATAACGTTGGGTGAATCCTGATAGGTAATGATGTAGATCTGCTTATGCCCATTGTTGGTTTCACGAACAAATTTATCCGGCGTGAGTTCGGATAGGATAAGGGCGGGGTCTACCGGATCAATGATCTTTTTCATGGTTTTCGTTGGTTGATGCATGTTCCACCTGAGATTGGCCGATGGGCGGGGAAGGTGAATGGTCATCTTCCCCCTGGCTGAATTCAGGCGGCCCTGGAATGCCTTTCCCGAGCGCATAGACCTGTTCCTTCACCAGTGCTGCCCACTCCCTGTCGGAATGGCGCTTATCAAACACCCTCCAGGAGATGGGTTTCCCGATGTGAAAGGTAAGGGTTTTATCCCGTTGCTTTGTCATTTCATCCACCAGGTAAAACATCTCGATGTTGGCTTTGATGCCCAGGCGTTTCCTCCAGGCCGACAGGTTATAAAAGAAACGGGAGTTCCGGCCATCAATGTGAACAGGAACCACGTACCGTTTATGTTTCCTGGATTTGGCCACGAATGTCTTTTTCCATTCCAGGTCAATAATCTCTCCGGCTTGTTTGCGTGAACACAACCCGGCAGGGAAGTAGAGCAATGTCACATCCGAGGCGAATGTATCCTCAAAAAGCCGGATATTCTCCGTATTCTTCCCGTGTTTATTGACAGGAATGAATAATTCTCTCAGGTTGGGGACATTCAACAACAGGTCATTGACTGGAAAAATGACATCCTTGCGTACTTTCCCGATCACGCCCATCAGGGCAATGCCATCGAGTCCTCCCAGGGGATGATTGGCAACGACAATGAAGCGTTCGTTTACCGGAAGATTTTCATAGCCAGTGAATTGGATATCGGTACGGAATTCATCCAGAACCGCTTGTATGAAATCAAGCCCGTAATTATTCTGATTCCTTGCGATGAATTCGTTGAGTTCATCAACATGAACGATTCGCTTGACATACCTCAGCAGAAAACCCGGAAGAACTTTGAGCAGGAAGGGATTCTTGCTGGCAATGATCTTTTCCAGATCCAGAAATTTCACCTGATCCCTTTCCCCTTTTATTTCCAGATTTTGCTCCATTGGCTGATGTCTTGTGTTCCAGGGTAGATTCAGTACAAAGATAACTAACTATCCCCAGATGGATGAAGGGAAATTTCGTTCAAAACTGGTATTTCGTCCGTCAGAATGAGGCTGTCAGCGCAGACTATTGAAACATACTTCGTTGATAATAAATATCTTAAAGAATTATCAAAAAGATATTAACAAATAGTTGAAACTTTTTGTGTGAAAAAGTGTAAAAAAGTGTAGAATTGTGTAGATTCTTATTATTTTTACATCCAAAATCAGCCCATAACGATGTCCTATCTTCTCGGTGAATACGAATGTCTGCTGGATTCCAAAAGCCGCATACTGATGCCTGTTGCATTGAAGAGGCAAATTCCGCCTGAGGCTCAGGAGAAATTCGTGATCTGCCGGGGCTTTGAGCGTTGCCTCACCGTTTACCCGCTAAATGTATGGAATAAATTGACCGAAAATCTGAGTAACCTGAATTTTTTTGAACCGGATGACCGGAATTTCGTCAGGTCGTTTCAACGAGGTGCCATTGAGATTCAGCTGGACGGCGCCAGCAGGCTCCTGTTGCCCAAGCAGCTGCTGGCATATGCAGGCATTGAGAAGGATATTGTGCTTTTTGCCTATGCCGACCGCTTTGAGATCTGGGATAAGGAGATGTACAACAATTTATTCACGGATGAGCCTCCTGAAGCATTCTCCGAAAGGGCAAAAAAAGTGATGGGACATAAAGACAAGCAGCAGCAATGATATGGTTTATCATGAACCGGTATTATTGAGTGAAAGCATTGAGGGACTGGCCATCCACCCTGACGGGAATTATGTGGATGCAACATACGGAGGTGGAGGGCATGCCCGAAAGATCCTTGAACTGCTGAGAAACGGAAAGTTGATTGCCTTTGATCAGGATGTAGACGCCATGAACAACCGAATTGATGACCACCGCTTATTGCTGCTGAATCACAACTTCCGTTACCTGAAGCAGTTTCTGCGGTACTATCAGATGCTCCCCGCAGACGGCATCCTGGCCGACCTGGGGATGTCATCGCACCAGCTCGACAGGCCCGACAGAGGTTTTTCCACACGGTTCGGCGACGCACTGGATCTTCGCATGGACAGGAAAAAAAGCCTGACCGCACTGCGCATCGTGAATGAATATCCGGAGGAACGGCTGCGCGTGATCTTAAAGGACTATGGAGAGGTATCCAACGCATACCGGCTTGCAGGATTGATCGTCAGGGGAAGAAGTTCAGAGCCTATTGCCGACGGAAAGCAGTTTCAGCAGATCATTGCCCGGTGCGTACCCAAAAACGGCGAAAACAAGTACCTGGCGCAGGTCTACCAGGCGTTGCGCATTGAGGTGAACCAGGAGCTGGAAGCGCTCCGGGAATTTTTGCGGCAATCGGTCGATGTGCTCAGGCCTGGTGGCCGCCTGGTAGTCATTACCTATCACTCGCTGGAAGACAGGATCGTAAAAAATTTTATGCGCACCGGGAATACGGAAGGAGAGCAAGTGAAGGACTTTTTCGGCAAAACCAGGGCTCCCGTCAGGATGATCACCCGAAAACCCATCGTTCCCGGACCGGAAGAACAGAAAAGAAATCCAAGATCCAGAAGTGCAAAACTCAGGATTGCAGCTGCAGAGAGCCATGAACGATGACCAATCCATAAACCATCCACCCGATCAGCAACCCAACGGTTACGACCGGGTAAAGCCCCGGCGCAGGATCGGCAGGACCGCTCATACGATCCTGGACGGATCGTTCCTGAGCCGGGAAAAAGTGATCCGGTTGATCCCCTTCACCCTTTACCTTATGTTTTTGATCATTGTGCAGGTTGCCCTGTCGTACCGCGCCGAAAAGACGTGGTTTGAGATCAACACACTGAAGAGCCAGATGAACGAGCTCCGCTACCATTATATTACCAGTAAGTCGGAGCTGATGTCGGTGGGACGCCAGTCAGAAGTTGCCCTGAGACTGAAGGATTCAGGATTCAGGGAAGCTACGGTTCCACCCACGAAGCTTACCCTGTCAGGTTCTGTCCTAAAAAATTCCTCCAGCCATGAGTGACATAAAGAAAGACATCCTCTGGCGGGTCATCCTGCTCTACACACTGGTATTCCTTGTTGCGGTGGCTATCATTGCTAAAGTGATCATCATTCAGTTTCCGCAGGGTAAAGAGTGGAAAGAAAAAGCGATCGAAGAAAAAGTCCGTTTTGAAAGTGTGGAGGCACAGCGGGGAAACATCTACGATTGCCAGGGGAATCTCCTGGCTTCCTCCATTCCCATTTTTGACCTTCGGATGGACGCCGCTTCACCGGAGATCAGGGATGATTATTTCCACGCCCACATCGACTCCCTGGCCTGGTACCTGTCGGACCTTTTCAAAGACAGGACCAGGTTCGAGTACCTTAAAGAACTGAAAACTGCCCGCGAATCGGGCAACCGGTATTTTCTTATTAAAAGAAAGATCACGTACGAAGAACTCAACAAAGTACGCCGTTTTCCCATTTTCAGGCTGGGCAGGTATGGCGGCGGCCTGATCGTTGAAGAACATTCCCGGAGAGAAATGCCGTATGCGGTTCTGGCATCGCGGACCATTGGATATCAGTCAGAAAAAGCTAAAGCCTATGTTGGCCTCGAAGGTTCCTATAACAAGCAATTACAGGGAACAGGCGGACAAAGGCTGGTAAAAAAAATCGCCAGCGGCATCTGGGTGCCTGTCAGTGAAGCCTACGACCTGGAACCGCAGCACGGTGATGATCTCATCACCACGCTGGATGTCGTGCTGCAGGATGTGACCGAAAACGCATTGTTGAAACAGCTGTCGAAGCAGGAAGCAGAACACGGCTGCGCTGTCCTGATGGAAGTAAAAACAGGCCACATCAAGGCGATCGCAAATCTTGGGAGGAACGAAAACGGAAGTTACGAGGAGGATTTCAACTATGCGATCGCTGATGGAGGTGAACCCGGTTCCGTGTTTAAGCTGGCCAGTATCCTGGCAGTTTTGGATGAGCAGAAAGTAAAAATCTCCGACAAGGTCCACACCGGAAATGGAGTGATCCAATATGCCAACCGCACGATGCGGGACGTTCACCCGATCGGCGACGGGGTCATTACGGTGAAAGAGGCCTTTGAGCACTCATCCAACGTGGGCATATCAAAAATCATCTGGGATACTTACCAGAGCAATCCGGGGCAGTTCACGGAGAAGTTATACGCCATCGGATTGAACAAACCGCTGGGGATCGACCTTGCAGGCGAAGCGGCTCCGATCATCAAGAATCCCCGGTCCTCTTCCTGGTCGAAGGTCACCCTGCCCTGGATGTCGGTTGGATATGAAGTGAAGGTCACGCCCCTTCAGATCCTGACCCTGTACAATGCCGTGGCAAATAACGGAAAAATGATCCGGCCTGCTTTTGTCAAAGAGATCAGAAGATCGGGGCAAGTCCTGCAGTCGTTTGAGCCCGTGGTTTTAAATCCGGCCATTTGTTCACAGGAAACCATCCGTGATCTGAAAAGTCTTCTGGAAGGAGTCGTTGAAAATGGAACGGGCAGGAGTCTGAGCGACGCCCCCTACAGGATTGCCGGAAAGACAGGTACGGCACAGGTGGCAGACAGGGATGCAGGGTACAACAAGAAGAACTACAAGGCCACCTTTGTCGGATATTTTCCCGCGGAAGATCCAGCCTATTCGTGCATTGTCGTTATCACCAATCCGTCAAAGGGCGTTTATTATGGAAGCCAGATAGCTGCTCCGGTCTTTCGTGAAATTGCCGACAAAGTCTACGCAACCCGGTTGGAGATTCAGGTCCGGAAAGAATTCCCAAAGGATACCACGATGCTGCCAGATTGGGTCAGAGGTTATCAGCCTGATCTGAAAACCATCTTCCAGGCGCTTAACCAACAGGCTGTTCCAGCCGGATTTGATTCAACGTGGGCCACGGTCTGCCGCGAGGAAACCAGACTGCATTACCAGGGGATCGTTGTGACGGATACCGCCATACCCGACCTCCGCGGCATGGGCGCAAGGGATGCCATTTACCTTGTCGAGAGCCTTGGAATGAAACCGCAGATCCTGGGTAAAGGCAGGGTCACCGACCAATCCCTGTCACCCGGGTCACCCCTCCTGAATGGAGAATCCATCATTCTGACCTTATCGCCAACCTTTAACCTGCCGCCAGCGAATGATACCACTGGATGACATATTGCCCGGTCTAACGATCCTGCGAACCGTTGGTGTGCCACCGAAAGAAGTCAGCACGATCCATTCCGACAGCCGGACCGTCGCCAGCGGCAGCGTGTTTGTGGCTGTCAGGGGCAGCGTGACGGACGGTCACACCTACATTGACTCCTCCATTGAACAAGGAGCCTCTGTGATCATATGCGAGCAACTACCCCTGACCATCCGGCCGCATGTGTGCTACTTACTGGTAGAGAACAGCGCCCGAGCCCTGGGGATTGCAGCTGCCAGTTACTATGGCAATCCATCGAAAAAGCTCCGCCTGATTGGTGTTACGGGGACCAATGGCAAGACGACGGTCGCCACGCTTCTTTTTCAGGTAGTCACGTCCCTTGGAAAAAGGGCTGGTTTGCTGTCAACCATCCGGAACCAGGTCAACGATCAGGTGATGTCCACCACACACACAACCCTGGATGCCATTCACCTGAATCAACTTCTTGCGCGAATGGCCGGAGAAGGGTGCGACTACTGCTTTATGGAAGTGAGCTCCCACGGCATTGCACAAGAGAGAATTGCAGGGCTGACCTTTGCAGGAGGAATTTTCACTAACCTGACCCACGATCATCTTGATTACCATAAGACCTTCAGGGAGTATCTTTTAACCAAGAAGAAATTCTTTGACCAGCTCCCGGAAGGGGCTTTTGCCCTGACGAACCTGGATGACAGGAATGGACCGGTGGTGATCCAGAACACCCTTGCGCAGCGCTACACCTATGCACTCAGGCACCTGGCGGATTTTCGCGGCAAGGTGATCGAAAACAGGATGGAAGGGCTCCAGCTTGAAATCAATCAGCAACGGGTATGGTTCAGGCTCATCGGTGAATTTAACGCGTACAATATTCTGGCAGTGCTTGGAGCAACCGTCCTGTCGGGTGAAAATCCCGGCGATGTCCTGACTGCCTTAAGCGATGCAGCTCCAGTCAACGGGCGCTTCGAAACGATAAAAAGCCCCGACCAGGTGACGGCCATCATCGATTATGCCCATACACCTGATGCACTGCTGAATGTCCTGACCACCTTACAGGCCATCCGAACGGGTGGGCAACAGCTGATCACGGTCGTCGGGGTAGGAGGAGACCGGGATACGGCAAAACGGCCGGAAATGGGACGGATTGCCGCCGAGAAGAGCGACCGGGTAATTTTCACATCGGATAATCCCCGCTCGGAAGACCCGGAAGAGATCATCCGGCAAATGCTGGAAGGAGTCAGGGCAAGCCTAAAAAGAAAGGTGCTGGCGATCACCAACCGTCGGGAAGCCATCAGGACGGCTTCTATGCTGGCAAAACCGGGAGACATGATCCTCATTGCGGGGAAAGGGCACGAAACCTACCAGGAGATCAAAGGAGTCAGATATCCTTTTGATGACAAACAAATCCTGGAAGCAGTCTTTTTAACACGAACATCCAATCAAACCTGATATGTTCTATTACCTGTTCAAATACCTTGATCAAGCCTTTGACCTTCCCGGAGCAGGAGCTTTTCAATACATTTCGTTCCGTGCTGCACTGGCGGTGATCACATCATTACTTATTTCGATGGTATTTGGCAAATCGATGATCAGGCTGATCCAGAAAAAACAGATCGGGGAATCAGTTCGCGAGCTCGGACTGGATGGGCAGATGGAAAAAGCCGGTACGCCAACCATGGGAGGACTGATCATTCTGAGCGCGATCCTGGTGCCGACCCTTTTCTTTGCCCGGCTCGACAACATTTACATCATCCTGATGCTCATTTCTACCCTATGGCTTGGCACCATCGGTTTTATTGATGATTACATCAAGGTTTTCAAGAAAAACAAAAAAGGACTGGCCGGCAAGTTCAAAATCCTCGGACAGGTCAGTTTAGGGCTGGTGATCGGACTGACGATCCTGTTCAACGACAACATCGTGATCCGTGAAAAGATCCCCACTCCTGACACAGGCACAACAATCTTAGAATCCGTTGAAAACCAATTACCTGCAAAAGTCCAGTTTAGCAATGAGGCCGTTAAGTCAACGAAGACGACGATCCCGTTTGTCAAGAACAATGAACTGGACTATGCCAGGGCACTGAAATTTTTTGGTAAAAATTATCAGGACTGGGCCTTTCTGATCTATGTACCGCTGGTCATCCTGATCATTATCGGAGTATCGAACGGAGCCAACCTGACCGATGGACTGGATGGCCTGGCTACGGGAACTTCCGCCATTGTGGGTGCCACGCTGGGGATCCTGGCATGGGTGTCGGGGAATATCATCTTTGCCGATTACCTCAACATCATGTACATACCCAATCTGGGTGAGCTGGCGATCTATATCAGTGCCTTTGTCGGGGCCTGCATCGGTTTTTTGTGGTACAACTCCTTTCCTGCCCAGGTGTTCATGGGCGACACCGGAAGCCTGTCGCTGGGCGGGGCTATCGCGGTATGCGCCGTCCTGATCAGGAAAGAACTTCTTATTCCGGTTCTGTGCGGTATTTTCCTGGCCGAGAGTCTATCGGTAATGATCCAGGTCGGCTGGTTCAAATACACCCGGATACGGTTCGGTGAGGGAAGGCGGATCTTTAAGATGGCTCCCCTGCACCATCATTACCAGATGCGGGGGTACCCCGAACCAAAAATCGTTCAGCGTTTTCTGATCATCGGGATTCTGCTGGCAGTATTCTCGGTCATAACTTTAAAGATGAGGTAAACAGAAAAGAGTCATCGCGTGAATGCACTGAAGAAAAATATCGTTGTCGTGGGCGCCGGTGAAAGTGGAGCAGGTGCGGCCTTACTGGCCAGGCAGAAGGGTCATTCGGTCTTTGTCAGCGATCAGGGCATCATCCGGGAAAAGTACAAAACCCTGCTGAAAGTGAATGGGATCCCATACGAAGAAGACAAACATACCCTTGAGCGGATCCTTGAAGCGGATGAAGTGATCAAAAGTCCCGGCATTCCCGAAAGCTCCGCATTGATCCGGCGTATCCGTCAGGCGGGCATTCCGGTGACGGGTGAAATCGAATTTGCCGGTCGGTACTGCACCGGAAAAAAGATCTGCATCACGGGCAGTAACGGAAAAACGACCACAACCTTACTGACCGGCCATATTCTCAAAAAAGCAGGACTTGACGTGGCCATAGCCGGTAATGTCGGTTCCGGATTTGCCATGCAGCTGGCCGGAGGCGACCATGCCTTCTGGGTGCTGGAGATCAGCAGTTTTCAGCTGGACGACCTGAACGATTTCAGGGCTGAGATAGCTGTACTGATGAACATTACACCCGACCACCTCGACAGATACGATTACCTGTTCAGCAATTATACGGATTCCAAATTCCGGATCACGCGTAACCAGACCGCAGAGGATGCTTTTATCTACTGCCTGGACGATGGGGTCATCACTTCAGAAATCCCCCGACGGGCGATCATGGCAAGGAAATACCCCTTTTCAGTTCTTCAGAAACCGCCGGACCAGGGAGGATGGCTTGAAAGACCGTTGCAGGTCACTTCTTCCCGAACAGGTAAAAAAGAAAATGCGATCATCATTAACACACATAACGAACTTTTTACCATGACACTTGAAAGTTTGGCATTGCAGGGCCGCCACAACATTTACAATTCACTTGCCGCAGGTATTGCCACCAGGCTCCTGGATCTGAGGAAGGAAATTGTAAAAGAAAGCCTTTCGGACTTCCAGCAGGTGGAGCACCGGCTTGAGTTTGTTGCAAAGGTTCACGGGATCGAATTCATTAACGATTCCAAGGCCACCAATGTGAATTCGGCCTGGTATGCCCTGGAGTCCATCAACCGGCCCATCATCTGGATTGCAGGCGGTACGGATAAAGGGAATAACTATTCCATGCTTTGCGAGATGGTGAAGGCGAAAGTCAAGGCCATCGTCTGCCTGGGGAAAGACAACCAGAAGATCATCGACGCTTTCAAGGACATTGTTGAACTGATCGTGGAAACCCGTTCAGCAAACAAAGCAGTCGAAGTCGCCTACCGGCTGGGCATCCCGGGAGATGTTGTCCTCCTTTCACCGGCCTGTGCCAGCTTCGACCTGTTCGAGAACTATGAAGACAGGGGCAGGCAATTCAAGGAGGAGGTGAGGAGGCTGTGAGGAGAGAGGAGAGAGGAGAGAGGAGAGAGGAGAGAGGAGAAAGGAGAAATATTTGAAGAAGTATAAAATTAGGATAAAATGAAGAGTTTTCAGGGCGACAGGGTGATCTGGGTGGTGGTGTTCATGCTGTCGATCATTTCCATTGTTGCCGTTTACAGTACGACAGGAACCCTGGCCTACAAGTACCAGGGCGGGAACACGGAATATTACCTGTTCAAACACGTGATCATTCTCCTGCTTGCCCTCGGATTGATGTATGTTGCGCACCGCATCCGGTATAGCTATTATTCCCGGATCGCACAGATTGCACTGTATGTTGCCGTACCACTGCTGGTTCTGACCCTCTTCTTCGGCACGACCATTCACGATGCCAGCCGGTGGTATAAAGTATTGAACTTCTCCTTTCAGCCTTCCGATTTTGCCAAGCTGGCCCTGATCATGTTCCTGGCCCGGCTGCTCACTAAAAAACAAGACGCCATCAAGGACTTCCGATCCGCTTTTGTTCCGATCATCGTTCCGGTCATTGTCACCTGCGGTCTGATCCTGCCCTCAAATTTTTCCACGGCAGCCCTCCTGTTCATCACCTGCGTGATCCTGATGTTCCTGGGCAGGGTCAACATCAGGTACATACTGTCGTTGATTGGCATCGGCAGTGTGGTGCTGGTCATTTTCTTTGTCATTGTCTACAGGAATCCTGAAGTAGGCAGGTTTGGCACGTGGAAACAACGAATCGAAAGCTACATCAATCCCCAGAGCGAAGATCATTATCAGATCGATCAGGCTAAAATCGCCATCGCCAACGGAGGTATCCTTGGCAAGTTACCGGGGAACAGCAGTCAGAAAAATTTCCTGCCTCACCCCTACTCGGATTTCATTTTTGCGATCATCATCGAGAGTTTCGGTCTGGTGGGAGGGACCGTGGTGGTATTGCTTTACATGATCCTGTTCTACCGAACCATTCGGATCGCCCTTCGATGTCAGCGGTCGTTTGGTTCATTCCTGGCCTTGGGACTGGGATTCAGCATTGTCTTTCAGGCGATGGTCAACATGGCCGTGGCCGTCAACCTCGTACCCGTGACCGGCCAGACGCTGCCTCTGATCAGCATGGGCGGCACCTCCATGTGGTTCACATTCATTGCCCTGGGGGTCATCGTGAGTGTGAGCAGGGACCTTGAAATTCAGGATGATGATATAAACGAAGAGATTTCAAAAGAATATGTCGCGGGATAAAAAACACATATTGCTCAGCGGCGGTGGCACAGGTGGCCATATTTTTCCTGCCATCGCGATCGCCAACGCACTGAAACGGATGCTGAATGATCCGGAGATCCTTTTTGTGGGAGCCAAAGGCCGGATGGAGATGCAAAAGGTTCCCCATGCAGGGTATCCAATCAAGGGGATATGGATCAGTGGATTCCAGCGGAAACTGTCGCTGAAGAACCTGCTTTTCCCGCTGAAGGTTCTGGTCAGTTTAGTGGCTGCCGGCCGGATCATAAAGCGTTTTCAGCCCGATGTCGTCATTGGTACAGGCGGATACGCCAGTGGTCCGGCGCTGAAAGCGGCTGCCAGGCGCCATATTCCAACGCTGATCCACGAACAGAACTCCTACCCCGGCATCACCAACAGGTTGCTGGCAAAACAGGCCGATTGCATCTGTGTGGCACATCAGGGCATGGATCGGTATTTCCCGGTGAAAAAGATCATCTTTACGGGCAACCCGGTGAGGGAGGATGTTGTCAGGATCACGGGAAAAAGGGAAGAGGCGGTCAGCTTTTTCGGTCTGGATGAAAACAAAGCCACCCTGCTGATCATCGGCGGCAGCCAGGGTGCCTTATCGGTCAACCAGGCCATGGCAGCTCACCTGGAAACTTTCTGCAATGCCGGCATACAGGTCATCTGGCAAACCGGTCACCCCTTCTTCGACAGGGCCGGGGAACTCGTTAACGATCGTTTCAGTGAACACATACACGTCCATTCATTCATTGAGCGAATGGACCTTGCCTATGCAGCAGCTGACGTGGTGGTGAGCCGTGCCGGCGCGATCGCTATCTCGGAATTATGCCTGGTAATGAAACCAGCCATCCTGGTTCCCCTGCCCCACGCGGCGGAGGATCACCAAACGAAAAATGCCCTGAAGCTGGTTGAAAACCACGCTGCCCTGATGATCAGGGATGAAGATCTGCATAGGTCTTTTGCCGAAACAGTGATGGAATTGATAAAAAACAAAGAGCAGCAGCAGCAGCTCAGGGAAGAGATCGGGAAAATGGGATCTGCCGATGCTGCCTTTAAAATAGCACAGGAAGCCGTCCGTCTGATGAAAAGATGAATTGAACGTGGATCTCGCCAGCATACATAACATTTATTTCCTCGGGATCGGGGGAATTGGCATGAGCGCCCAGGCTCGCTATTTCCGAAACCGCGGGAAACAGGTTGCCGGTTACGACAAAAACAAATCCTCGCTTACGGACCTGCTTGTACAGGAGGGAATTCCCGTACATTTCGAGCAAGATGTCAGCAGGATTCCCTTCGTTCCTGATCTGGTCATTTACACTCCTGCCATACCTCCGGACAATTCGGAGTTCGTTTACCTGAAGGACAAAGGATTCCCCATGATGAAACGGGCCGAAGTGCTGGGTGAATTGACAAAAAACAACTTCACGATAGCCGTTTCGGGCACCCACGGCAAGACAACGATCACTGCGATGGTTACCCACATCCTCAAAACAGCAGAGATCCGCGTCACGTCCTTTATCGGAGGGATCAGCCGAAATTACGGGTCCAACCTTGTTGATGACCGGAACCCCGAAATAATGGTCGTTGAAGCGGATGAATATGACCGGTCGTTTCTGTCACTTACCCCTGATATCCTCATCATCAGTGCAATGGATGCCGATCACCTTGATGTCTATGGATCATCGGATCAAATGGTTGCATCCTACCTGGAATTTTCCTCCAAGGTCAGAAAAAACGGTTACCTGGTCGTCAACAGCTCCATTCAGGATCACTTCCCTTCAAGACACAACACCTGGACCGTTTCAGTCTCACCTTCCAAAGCCTCGGTTTTCGCCAGCAATATCCGGTATTCAGGTGGAAAACAGTACCTCGACATTCACTTACCGGATAAACCCTATGCAGACCTGCAGATGGGTGTACCGGGAAGGTTCAATGTTGAGAATGCAGCCACTGCCGTTGCAGCAACAACCCTGGCTGGAATGGATGAAAGCGTTATCCGTCAGGCTCTTGCTTCATTTGCAGGCGTAGAACGAAGATTTGATTTCAGGGTGATGACCGACCCGGTGGTCTACATTGATGATTATGCCCATCATCCCCGCGAGATCAGCGCCTGCATCCAGGCAGTACGGGAACTCTACCCTGAACGGAAGATCACCGGGATCTTCCAACCGCACCTGTACACACGCACCCGTGACTTTGCGGAAGACTTTGCAAAAAGCCTCAGTCAGCTGGATGAATTGATCCTGCTCGGCATCTATCCGGCCAGGGAAAAGCCCATCAGGGGCATCAGTTCACGCATGCTGTTATCCATGGTTCAATTAAAACAGAAATGCCTTTGCAGATTGGATGATTTGCCGGAAGAAATTTCAAACAGACCCATCGAGGTTTTACTGAGTCTGGGTGCAGGTGATATCGGAGAGAAAGTCAAAGAGATCGAAAAGGTGTTAAAGGAAAAATATGAAGTTGGTTAAAAAGATATTGATCATCCTGTTCTGGGTCCTTCTTGCAGGATCAATGGTCGTCCTCATGGGATTCATCGACCATAAGAACGGTGATTTGAAGCTTGCCAGCATTGAGATCACCATTGAGCGGACACCAAACGCCCACCTGATCACCGAAGAGGATGTGATGAATATCATTGGTAACAGTAAGAACAGAATGATCGGTCAGCCTTTTGGAGAGATCCCACTGGAGGATCTGGAGAACAGGCTGAAAAGCAACGCATACATTGCCGACGCCAATGTACACAGCCGGATCCCGGGCAGCCTGCACATTGACATCGTACAGCGTGCACCTCTTGCCAGGATCGTAAACCAAAAGCAGGAAAACTTCTACATTAGCACAGATGGGCATTTGATGCCGCTGCACCCGGACGTCATCCTTCCGGCAATCCTGGCCACCGGGGAGATCTCCGACAGTCTCACTCCATCGTTACCATTACGCAGGAAACAGCATCTCCCGGCCGGGGAGATCAGCCAGGCTTCACCCCTGGAAGTCATCTATAATCTTGCGTTAATCATCGAAGACAATGCGTTTCTCAAAGCACAGATCGAGCAGATCTATATCAATGAAGCGCAGAATGCTGAGATGATCCCGAAAGTTGGCGACCACGTCATTGTTTTTGGAGATCTTGAGAACATGGAAAGCAAATTCGATAAGCTCATCGCTTTTTACACGGAAGGAGTCAGGTATGCGGGATGGGATGTTTACACGTCAGTGAACCTAACTTATAAAAACCAGATTGTTTGCACAAAATAGAATAGTTATGGAACCATCAGAAATCATTGTCGGGCTTGACATTGGTACCACCAAGATAGCGGCTGTTGCCGGAAGGAAGGACGAATTTGGCAAGATAGAGATCCTTGGCGTGGGTCAAACCGAATCGATAGGGGTGCGCCGGGGTGTCGTGTCCAATATAGAGCAAACCGTTTCTTCGATCCAGCGAGCCGTACAGATGGCAGAAATGAACTCAGGAGTCGACATTGCGACGGTCAGTGTGGGTATTGCCGGCCAGCACATCAAAAGTCTCCAGCATCACGGGGGGGTGATCCGCAGCAACATTGACGAGGAGATCACGCAGGAAGACATTGATAACCTGACAGAAAGCATGTTCAAGCTGGCGATGAACCCCGGTGAAGAGATCATTGAAGTGATCCCGCAGGAATTCACCATTGACGGTGAACAATATATCAAGGAACCCAAAGGCATGTCGGGAATTTCGATGGAAGCAAATTTTCATATCATCACCGGCCAGACCACGGCAGCCAAAAACATTTATAAGTGTGTCAAGAAAGCGGGCCTGGAGGTCAATGAGCTGATCCTGGAACCTATGGCCTCCGCAGTGGCCGTTCTCAGCGAAGAGGAAAAAGAGGCTGGAGTGGTCCTGGTGGACATCGGGGGCGGCACATCGGATATCGCTATCTTCCAGGAAGGGATCATACGCCATACGGCCGTCATTCCCCTGGGAGGAGACATTATCACGGAAGATGTGAAGGAAGGCTGCACGATCATCAAGCGGCATGCCGAGGAGCTGAAAGTGAAGTTTGGTTCCGCCCTGGCCAGCGAAAGCAAGGATGAAGAGATCGTTTCCATTCCCGGGTTGCGCGGAAGGCCTCCCAGGGAAATTTCCCTGAAGAACCTCGCCAGTATCATCCAGGCACGTATGGAGGAGATCATCGAACATATCTACTTTGAGATCAAAAACTCCGGCTATGAGAAGAAACTGATCGCGGGGATTGTCCTGACGGGTGGAGGCGCCCAGTTACGGCATATTGCCCAGCTGACAGAATTCATGACCGGCATGGACACGCGGATCGGTTACCCCAACGAGCACCTTGGCCCGCTGGTGCCGGAAGATATCGCCAGCCCCATGTATGCTACCGGTGTCGGACTGGTGATGATCGGACTGGAAAGGGCTGAGAAGGAAAAATCGAAATTCACCGGAAACCAGATGATGAAGGCTAAAAGGAATCACCATAAGGAACGTCCCGGCTTTTTTGATAAAATCAAAGCCTGGTTCGATGAAGAGGACATCAACCAGAAGTAATTAACAATCCGGCTGTGGATAAATAAAATACGGCCATTCAAGAAAAGATGCACACGAAACGTATAATTTTAACACCGAAATTATGAAAACCCAAATGATTACTATTGAGTCGCCCAGCAATCAGTCTTCCATCATTAAAGTCCTTGGTGTAGGGGGAGGAGGAGGAAATGCCGTCAACCACATGTTGGACCAGGGGATCAAAGGGGTTGACTTCATCATCTGCAACACAGATGCACAGGCACTCACAAGCAGCAAAGTTCCCAATAAAGTTCAGCTTGGATCCAGAGGGCTTGGCGCCGGATCCATCCCCTCGGTCGGAAGGGAAGCCGCCCTGGAAAACATTGACCAGATCAAAGCATTGCTGCAGGAAGACACCCAGATGCTCTTCATCACGGCAGGCATGGGAGGAGGTACCGGAACCGGAGGAGCACCCGTCATTGCCCAGGTGGCCAAGGAACTCGGTATCCTGACCGTAGGGATCATCACGCTCCCGTTCTCTTTCGAAGGAAGGAAAAGACGCCAACAGGCAGACCTGGGCGTTGAAGAAATGCGCAAATATGTGGATACACTGCTGATCATCTCCAATGATAAACTCAGGGAACAGTACGGGAACCTCAAGCTCTCGGAAGCTTTTGGTAAGGCGGACGACATCCTGACCACGGCTGCCAGGGGAATCGCAGAGATCATTACGGTCCCGGGTTATATCAATGTTGACTTTGAAGATGTAAAAACAGTCATGAAGGACAGTGGCGTAGCCATCATGGGTACGGGCCTGGCCGAAGGGCAGAACCGTGCACGCGTTGCCGTGGAAACAGCGCTCAACTCACCCCTTCTGAACGACAACAACATTAAGGGGGCCAGTAATATCCTGCTTTACATCTGCTCCGGTACGGATGAAATCTCCATGGATGAAGTCAGCGAAATTACCGAATACATTCAAACCGAATCAGGTAACAGTGCTGAAATCATCTGGGGTAACGGTACGGAAGAATCCCTGGGAGACCGCATCAGCATTACGATCATCGCAACCGGATTCACTCCAAATAAATCCGATAAAAAAACGAACGTCATCAAAAAAGAGAACGTTGTCATCCATAATCTGGATGAAAGCGGATCGGGTCCCGAAAAATGCCGTCTCAGCGAAAGAGAAGAACTGCTGAATGAGATCAAACTCATCAACAAGCCTCAGGAAACAAGCACCAAAATCAATGTTCCCGCTGAATCACCGTACCTGGAGACTGCTGCTGCACCCATTGATCTTGGCATTCTCACTCCCGTTACTGATGAAGAAGACCGCCCGTCACTGCTCAATGAACTTCACGAACCCGATACGGCCGGCAAAGAACTGAAAACATCCGGTACAGGAATCCAGGCTGGCGATTCTTCGCGGGAACTGCAGGAAGAGGAGATGAACGATATTGAAGTGCGGGCAAGAGAACGCATAAGGAAACTAAAGGATCTCAGCCTGAAATTACGAACACCCAGCGGGCTTACGGAGCTGGAAAACGAACCGGCCTACCTCAGAAGAAATGTCAAACTTAGCGAAGTCCCGCCGTCGGCCGCTTCATTTGTACCAAAATACACCCTGTCGGTTGATGAAGAACAAAACAGCGAGATCAGAACCAACAATTCTTTTTTACACGATAACGTTGATTGATTCCTAACAGCCAGGAACATACGCGAGCATCGAACGTTCCTTCAAATAAGCTGTTAGCCTAGGCACCCAGCATCAAGCGTTTAAAACCAGTCACTTTCAATTCCTTATCGGCTGACTCCAGGAACTGGCGGATCGTTTTGGTATTGTCACGGATAAATTCCTGATTCATCAGAGTACTATCCTTGTAGAACTTATTCAGCTTGCCCTGGGCAATTTTGTCCAGCATCTGTTCCGGTTTGCCTTCCAGTCTGGCCTGTTCCTTTCCGATTTCCATCTCCCGTTCAACGATGACGGGATCCACATCCTCCTTATCAACAGCAACCGGGTTCATGGCAGCCACCTGCATGGCAACCTGATGAGCAGCTTCCCTGACAGATTCCTCTCCCCTTTTATTGAAGCCGACAATGGTGGCCAGCCGGTTGCCAAAATGATTATAGGCAGTCACCATAGGGGCCTCAATGACTTCAAAGTGCGCTATCTCAAGTTTTTCACCGATTTTACCCATCAGATCCATCAGGTTTTCCTGAACCGTACGGCCGGCAAGATCCATACGTTTAAATTCATCCAGGGATTTGGGTTTTACCAGGAGCGAGCGCTCGACACTGTATTTTACAAAATCACTGAATTCCTGATTCTTAGCCACAAAATCCGTTTCGCAGTTGACCATTACATTGACAGCATACGTATGATCCGGATCAGCAGCAGCCAGAACGAATCCTTCATTGGCATCCCTTTCAGCGCGTTTTGCGGCGATCTTCTGTCCCTTCTTCCGCAGGTATTCAATCGCTTTTTCAAAATCACCATTGCTTTCATTGAGCGCATGCTTGCAATCCATCATGCCGGCTCCTGTGAGTTGTCTCAGTTTCTGGACATCAGCCGCAGTTATATTTGCCATTCTGTATTGATTTATGGATAGTAAATGAATGATTATTTCCTTGTTATTGGTTTTTTGGAGGCCTTGGAGATGACCTTCCGTGGGCGTTTGGCCCTTCCTGGCTCTTCTCCCGGCACCTCCTTCATTTTCTGAGGACCGACCTCAAGGATGGGTTTTCTTCCTATCAAGGCTGGCGTAGCAACCTCTTCCTCTTCTTCTTCAAGCTCTTCAAATGAGGACTCCAGAATGGACTTATCCTCCAGTTCCTCTTCATGTTCTTCCTCTATCAAACGTCTCTCCTTGTCCACTTTCCTTTCTCCAAGTCCTTCCTCGATGGCATCGATCATGATCCCGACGATGAGGTCAATCGCTTTGGAGGCATCATCATTGGAAGGGATGGGGAAATCAACTTCATTGGGATTGGAGTTGGTATCCACGATCGCAAAGGTTGGGATATTGAGTTTACGCGCTTCTGCAACAGCGATATGTTCCTTGCAGATATCCACAATGAACAGTGCAGAGGGCAGACGGTTCAGGTCGACAATGCTGCCCAGCTGCTTTTCAAGTTTGGCCTTCTCGCGGCTGATCTGGAGACGCTCTCTTTTGGACATATTCTTGAACGCAGGACTTTTGATCATTTTGTCCAGTGATGTCATCTTTCGAACCGCTTTACGGATCGTGGAAAAGTTCGTCAGCATACCTCCAGGCCACCGTTCAGTGACGTAAGGCATGTTGACACGTCTGACGTGCTGGGCCACGATCTCCTTGGCCTGCTTTTTCGTTGCGACAAAAAGTACCTTTTTTCCTGACTTGGAGATCTGTTTCAGGGCAGAGGCTGCTTCGTCAATCTTGGCCATCGTCTTATAAAGATCGATGATATGGATGCCATTGCGCTCCATGAAAATATAGGGAGCCATATTGGGGTTCCACTTTCTTTTGAGATGCCCGAAATGTACACCGGCATCCAATAAATCATTAAAATTGGTTCTTGGCATGTTGTTAGGGTTAAGTTTACCTTCTGTTCAAGCAATTGCTGAGTAGCCACAGCGAGGTGAGTCTCAGCAATTTAGATACTAAACTTCTTATCAAAACTATCGCTTGCTGAACTGGAATCTTTTCCGTGCACCCGGCTGTCCCGGCTTTTTCCGTTCCACCATGCGCGGATCTCTTCTTAAAAGACCTTTCGCTTTGAGAGGAGGACGAAAATCGGGATTCAGATCACACAGCGACTTGGAGATGGCCAGCCGGAGCGCTTCCGCCTGCCCGTTGTAACCACCGCCGGAAAGATTGGCCGTGATATCGTACTTATCAACGGTATCTGTTATTTCAAAAGGCTGACGTACAATATACTGCAGATTGGGAGTGTTAAAATACTCCTTGTAATCGCGTTTGTTCACCGTGATCACTCCCGTGCCTTCCTTGAGGTAAATCCGTGCAATGGCTGTTTTTCTTCTGCCCGATGTTTTCGTAATGTCCATAAATTATCTGAGCGTATTTAGATTTATCAATTTGGGTTGCTGAGCCTGGTGTTCGTGTTCGTTTCCCGCATAGACATGAAGATTACGGAATAACGCACTGCCAAGCCTGTTTCGGGGCAACATCCCCTTGATCGCCATTTCAACCACAGCGGTCGGTTTTTTCACCAAAAGCTCCTGCGGCGATTTCATACGCTGACCGCCGGGGTAACCTGTATGACGAACATATTGTTTGTCGGTAAGCTTCTTACCCGTCAGCTTGATCTTGTCAGCATTGATAATGATCACATAATCACCACAATCCGCGTGGGGAGTGAAACAGGGCTTGTTCTTTCCCCTCAGGATGTTGGCGACCTTGCTTGCCAGACGTCCTAAAACCTGACCTTCGGCATCCAACAGGAACCATTCCTTTACAACACCCTGTTTGTTTGCGCTTATTGTTTTATAACTTAAGGTATCCATCGATGTCTGTTTATGCATTTATCTCCCCCGTAAAAAGGGCTGCAAAGATAGAACACTATTTTTGATTTAACAAATTTTGCACAAGACAATTTTTTCATCCGTAAATTTTTGTATTTTCGTGTAACGTTAACCTATGATCACAGGTAAGTTAACCGGGAAAATCATTGTTGTTGCGGCTTTTGCAATTGCCATGGCCTTTCTGGAAAGTGCCGTGGTCATCTACATCCGGGAGATCTACTATCCCGGTGGATTTGATTTTCCGCTCAGTCCAATGGATCCGGCAATTGCACTGACCGAATTGCTGCGGGAAGCGGCCACGCTGGTCATGTTGGCAAGCATCGGATTCCTGCTGGGAAAGAGGCCCGTGGAAGTGTTCGCCGTCTTCCTGCTCTCATTCGGGATTTGGGATATTTTTTACTATGTCTTTCTGAAATGCCTCATCGGCTGGCCACCCTCCTGGCTGACCTGGGATGTTCTCTTTCTGATACCCGTCTTATGGTCAGGGCCTGTGGTCGCACCCGTGATCAACTCCGCCGCGATGATCGGATTGGGTATGATGATCCTGTTCTTTTCCAACCAGCATCGGGATCCCAACCTGTCGGGCAGGGAATGGGGATTGTTGATTGCGGGTGCCATACTGGTCTATGTGGCGTATACCGAAGAGTTCACGCGATTCCTGCTTGGTCAGCTAACACTGGCGGAAATCTTCAGCAGAAACAACCAGGAGGAAATCACCCGCCTGTCCACCCTTTTCATCCCCCGCCGTTTTCAGTGGTGGCTTTTTGTTCCGGGATGCATACTGCACGGGGCGGCCCTGGCCCTTTATGTGACACGTGGGCGGAGGGAACGTTCCTTCAAACCACCCGAATCAGGATGAACCCGTTCATCTTTTTTGTATTTTCGCACGGCATTTGAAAAAGAGGCGGTATGTCGGTCGAAATCATTCACGTGACCAAAAATTATGGTGAGCAGCATGCACTGGATGACATCACCTTTTCCCTTCAGCGCGGTGAGATTGCGGGCCTGCTGGGACCTAACGGCGCCGGGAAATCAACGTTGATGAAAATCATCGCCTGCTTCATTCCCCCGACCCACGGGCAGGTTCTTGTTGATGGCTTCGATGTGATGTCGGAGTCGATACAGGTACGCCGGCGGATTGGATACCTTCCTGAGAATAATCCCCTGTATACGGATATGTACGTAAGAGAATACCTTTCATTCATCGCAGGTATCTTTCGCTTAGGGAAAAATTCCCAGCGGCGTGTTGCTGAAATCATTGACATGACCGGACTTGGGGAAGAGCAACACAAAACGATCGGATCCCTGTCGAAGGGATACCGTCAGCGTGTCGGACTGGCCCAGGTGCTGATCCACGATCCTGATGTTTTGATCATGGACGAACCGACTTCAGGCCTGGATCCAAATCAGCTGGAAGGAATACGAAATTTGATCCGTGAAATTGGCAGGGAGAAAACAGTGATGCTCTCCACCCACATCATGCAGGAGGTGGAGGCCGTGTGTACACGGGCCATCATCATCGACCACGGGAAAATCATTGCTGACGATCATCCCGCAAAACTGTCGAAATTCTCCCCGGATTTTGATGTTATCCTGGTCGAATTCAGCGGACCAGTCAAGGCAGATGATCTGAAGAAGCTTCCCGGTGCACTGGAAGTGAAGCATCTTGGGGGAAATGCCTACCATATCCGGTCAGCAACCTCAGGCGACATCCGCCCCGGAATCTTCCGGTTCGCGGTGCAGTCGGGTCTGACCGTTCTCTCCCTTTCAAAACAGGAACAGAGCCTGGAGAAGGTATTCCAAAAACTGACCAAAAAGGAAATACGGTCTTCGATGGAATAAATTATTATTTTTGCTCCCTTAACCGGGGCAGATCTGCTGTGTGCTTCATTTTTCCATCCGGCACTGTCCCGATGCACTGTTACACCTAAATATACACATTTATGTCATTTTTATTTACGTCAGAATCCGTTTCGGAAGGCCATCCCGATAAGATTGCCGATCAGATATCCGATGCCTTGCTGGATGAATTTCTTCGCCGGGATCCCGAGTCAAAGGTTGCCTGCGAAACAATGGTCACAACCGGATTGGTGCTGTGTGCCGGGGAAGTCCTCACCGATTGCTGGGTGGATGTTCAGAAAGTGGTCAGGGATACGATCCGTTCTATCGGATACATTAATGCAGACTATAAATTCGATGCTGACTCCTGCGGAGTCATCACCGCCATCCACGAACAATCCCAGGATATCACGCGCGGAGTCGTCAAACAGGATGATCAAAAGAACGATCAGGGTGCGGGTGATCAGGGAATGATGTTCGGCATGGCCACCCGTGAAATGGACAACCTGATGCCGATGCCCATCGAGTTAGCCCAGATCTTTATGCAACAGCTGGCCAAAATAAGAAAAGAGACCGATCTGATGCCCTACATCAGGCCCGACTCCAAATCCCAGGTGACGATCGAATATGATGACGATCGAAAGCCAAGACGTATCCATACCATCCTTGTCTCGACACAGCATGATGATTGGATCAAACCGGAAAGAGAGGATGAACGATCCATCGCGGCAGCCGATCGGAAAATGAACGAAAAAATTACCGAAGACATTCGTAACATATTGATCCCAAGGATACTTGCTGGAAATGATGTTCCGGAGCGCGTCAAAAAGATGTTCAATGAAACCTACAGGCTCTATGTGAACCCGACAGGAAAATTCGTCATTGGCGGACCACACGGAGATACCGGACTGACAGGACGCAAGATCATCGTTGATACCTATGGTGGAAAAGGATACCACGGAGGAGGGGCTTTTTCGGGAAAGGATGCTTCAAAGGTTGACCGCTCCGCAGCCTATGCTGCACGACACATTGCCAAGAACCTTGTGGCTGCTGGCATTGCCGACGAAGTCCATGTGCAGGTTGCTTATGCGATCGGGGTCGCGGAACCACTCAGCGTGAACATCAGCACCATGGACACGGTCAACATACGGAAAAAAAATGGCGAGCTTTGGAAAGACAGCGAAATAGCCGGGATGGTCACTCAGCTTTTTGATCTCCGGCCACGTGCGATCATCGACCGGCTTGGGCTTACCAATCCGATCTACTTACCCACTGCCACCTACGGGCATTTCGGAAGAGATCCCTATAAAAAGGAAGTTGAGATCATTGAGGGAACAAAGCGGTATATGAAAGAGGTTGAATTCTTTACCTGGGAAAAGCTTGATTACGTTGACCGGATAAAAGCAGCTTTCAATGCCGGATGACCAGTTTGCCAGTGGAAACTGACTTACCTTGGGCACGCAATGTGTAAAAATACATCCCTTCCTGAAGATCTGCTGTAGGAATGGTTATTTTGCCCTGTAAATAAGTAATGGCGGCCTCCCTGACAACCGAACCCAGCAGGTTGTGCATTTCCAGTCTTGCCAGGTGAATCCCTGCAGGCAGTGTATAATTAAATGATGCGGAGCTGTTTGCCGGATTAGGGTACGCTTCGGAAAGTCTGATCTGGTTCAGCAGGTTCTCTGTAAGACCCAGGTATCCCGATATGAAACTGACCACAGCACAAATACTGTCGTCGACATTGTTTTCGTTGAAGAATGTATATTTCACCCTGGAGGTGCCCTGGATCCCGCTGGGCATATAGTCGGCATAGAACTGGTTTTCGCTCAGTTCACCTGCATTCAGTGTATATGCACCCGCGGACTCAACCGTTCCGGGCGGATAGCAGCTGCCACCGAAGCAAAAATAATGGGTTGTGCCCTCAATGACATCCACTTCATGCATCTTGACCTTTACAGGGATGCTGGCCGTGCTGATGTTCTTGAATCCGATGTGCGCAGTGATAAGAAATTCCGAAGGATTCTCCAGTACGGCGACATTTTCACCGTTGGCCAACAGCATCCCATCGTGGTAGAGTTCAAGCGACTGCGGGATTGCCGCGAAAGAAACCAAGCTGAAAAAGAGGATCAGTGGTACTATTTTTTTCATAAGCGCTCGTTTAAAAATTTTCGGTTAGGATAGAATACACTGGTGCAAAATTACTGAAAAGAATGAGTCATAAGCCTGAATGCGCCGATATTTTGCAATTATTAACAAAAATCCATTCTGAAAATTTTTTCTTTGAATCTTTCTTAATTCATTATCTTTGGGTCTAACTTAATCCTGATCATTATGGTAAAAAAATTACTTCTTTTTTCGTGTATGATTCTTCCCTTCCTGGTTTTATCCCAAAAGGCAGAGAAGGCAAATGTACTGCTTGAAATCTGTACAGGCACGTGGTGTGGATGGTGTCCTGGTGCCGCAGTTGCTGCCGATAGCCTGATTCTCGCCGGTCACCATGTAGCCGTCATCGAAAATCATTATGGTGACGCCTATGAAAATACATATTCGCTGGCAAGGATCAACTACTACAATCTTTCTGCTTACCCTACAGCCAAATTCGACGGTACGTTAACATTTGCGGGAGGTGCACAATGCCCTGAACCTTATGGCATCTATGGCGAATACGTGCCCCTGGTTAATGCACGTTTGGAAATCGAATCCCCAGTTCTGCTGTCCACAGAATTTTTCCCTGTGGGGGTAAATGATTACCAGTTGACAGTCCGTGCAATAAAGGTGGGTACCCTGGAATCTGAAAATCTTAAGCTAAGGGTTGCTATTACTGAATCGCATATCGCTGAGTCCTGGCTTTGTCTGGAAGAGCTGGACTTCGTCACCCGGCTGATGGTACCCGATGCTAATGGAACTGCTATCGATTTCTCAAATGGGAATGAAGTAATTTTAACGATTCCATTTACCATTGATCCCTCCTGGAACAAAGAACACCTGGAACTGGTCGCTTTTATCCAGAATGATACGGGAAAAGAGGTCCTGCAAACCGTAAAAGCCCCTTTTCCACTTTTTTCGCGGGATGCTATGTTGCTGAAGTTGGAAGACATCACGACCGCAAACTGTACCGGCGTTCTGCAACCCTCCTTCACCATTGCCAACAACGGTGCTGAAGTGCTCACCAGCCTTATGATTCATTATCAGATCAACGACGATCCGCTGGTCTCCTTCCAGTGGACCGGAAACATTCCTTATACGGATTCAGAGGTTGTTCAGCTTAACCCGGTCACTTTTGCTCCCGGCGGGAATAACACGTTCCTGCTTTACGGCTCCAGCCCCAATGGCAACAATGATCAAAACTACCTGAATGACACGATGTCTGTTGCATTTCCCACCGGCCACCTCTGTTCCACCTATAAAGTGGCTCTCACTTTATTGACGGATGAAAATCCGGACGAAACCACCTTTGAGGTCATCAATTCCCTGGGGGAAGTGATCGCTTCCGGTGGACCTTTCGAAATGGCAAACACTATCGTGAGAGACACCTTTGAACTGCTCAGCACGGATTGCTACAGGTTCATCATTAACGATGCAGGATGCGATGGTCTGACGGGTGATGGGTACTATCAGCTGAAAGAGGCCAAATCGGGTGGTTACATGATCTACTTCCACGCAGTGGCCGATGAGTTCACCTGCCGGAACATGACCGAATTTCAAATCGAATGGGTGGGGTTGGACGATCATCTGAGGGCTGAGCCTGTCACGATCTTTCCAAACCCATTCAACAAACAGACGGAACTCCGCCTGAACCTGCAGAAATCGGACGACGTGTCGGTAGCCATTTTCGATATCACCGGAAAACAGGTTTATCGTTTCGATCTGGGTGTGCTCCCCTCAGGAGAGCACGTGGTGCCCGTTTCATGGGACCAGGCCGCACCGGGACTTAACTTTATGAGGATCAACATCGGGAACAAAGTGTACACGGAAAAATTGATCCGGGAATGATTCACAAATAGTCATTACAAAGAAGCTGTCCGCCGGGCAGCCTCTTTTTTTATCCTTTGGGCCATTAAGTTGTCATCCGTATCGGTTGTACAATTTAAAATGACATACCTTTGCAGCCTGAATATGTAGAACTACCAAATAAACGATCCATGAAAAAATCTTACTTATTCATCGTGATGCTTATTTTGGTCTTCCAGGCCAGTGCGCAACAGGTCGACCGTGACAAGGTCATCGTCGAAATTGCGACCGGGACCTGGTGCCAGTACTGCCCCGGGGCAGCAATGGGTGCAGATGACCTGATTGCCAACGGAAAAGAAGTGGCCATCATTGAGTATCACGGCGGAGATGCTTTTGAGAACGCCTCTTCTGCGTCCAGGATCAATTATTACGGGGTCACCGGATACCCGACCGCAGTCTTCGACGGAACCCTGAAGGTGGTCGGGGGTGACCATTCGGTAAGCATGTACTCTCAATACCTGCCCAAGTATAATCAGCGGATTGCCATTCCTTCCTCTTTCACCATCGCTATGGAGGGCGAAAATACCTGCCTGGTGAATTACAACGTAACCGTCACCATAAACAAAGTGGCCGAAGCCGCAGGAACACTCAAGCTGCATGCAGCGGTCACGGAGTCGGATCTCCAGATAAGCTGGCAGGGAATGCCGGAGCTTAATTATGTCGAACGAATGATGATACCCAGCCACAACGGAACCCCCATTGATTTCACCTTTAGCAATACACAGGTGATCAATTTGGCCTTTACGGTCAATTCAGAATGGGTAAGGGAGAACTCCGAACTGGTCGTGTTCATCCAGAATACCAGTACAAAGGAGATCCTGCAGGGAATGAAGATGGACCTGACGGATTTCCCTGTCACCACACTCGTAGATGCAGCCTTGCTCGACATCCACAATGTGGGCGAAGTGAACTGCTCGGGAACAGTTGCCCCGGCCATTACCATCCGGAACAACGGGCTGAATGAACTCAACGACCTGGAAATCCATTACCGGGTCAATGACGGGGAAGAAGGCATTCACACGTGGGAAGGGAATCTGCTCACCGGGCAGACCGAATCGGTGCAGCTGCCGGTGATCAGTTTTCCGCTGGAGGATCAGAACACGCTGTCGGTCTTTTGCAGCAATCCGAACAATACAGCAGATGAGTGTCCGGACAACGATGCGGCAAGCACCACTTTTACAGACGATGTCCTTGTCTCCTCTGCCAATCTCTATCTTCTCTACAGGCTCGACAATCACCCGGAGGAAACCTCCTGGGAGCTGAGGGATCAAACGGGTGAGATATTATATTCGGATGGCCCGTTCCCAGGATCACCGGGATTATTTGCTACCGACACATTCGAGCTGGCGGGAGGTCAATGTTATGATTTCATCATCCACGACAGCGGAGGGGATGGCATATGCTGCGCATACGGTACCGGTCTGTATTCCCTGAAAGATTCCGATGGACTTGTCCTGGCCCAGGGAGGGAGTTTTGACTACAGCGAAATAACGACATTTCAGGTGGCAGGCGGAGTGGGTCTGAAGGAAAACGAACTGGGCAGGGGCGTCCGGATCTATCCCAATCCTGCTCACAATGAAGTTTTACTGGACATTGTACTGACGGAGCCTGCTCAGGTTGAAATACGGCTCCGTACCCTGACAGGTGCGTTGATCCGGTCGGTAAAACAAGGGATCCTGGGTCCGGGTAAACACCTTAAAGTAATCGCCACTGGCGATCTTCAGCCAGGAGTCTATTTCCTTGGGATCATCGCCGGCAAAACAACCTGGAACGAGAAGATCCTGATCATGGAATAAAGATGATCCGGTGAATTGGTTCACAGGAATACCTGTCAACGAACAGGTGATCCTATCCTACTGAATGACTATCACTTTTTTCACTTCCTGATATGTCCCCGCATCAAGCCGGAGATAGTAAACACCGTCATCAAGGTGCCTGGTGGAAAAGCGGAACAGTGTTTCACCCGGATTCACTTTGTCGCTGATGAGCTCCCGAACCTTCTCTCCCCCTGCGTTGAGAAGATCCAGCCGCATATTCCCGGAAACTGGAGAATTGTACTTAATTTCCAGATAGTCGCTGCAAGGGTTGGGAAGAACCCTCAACCGTCCTTTACCGCCATCCAGCTCGCCAATGCCCTCCGACTCTTTAGCCGGCCCTCCCATGGTGACAACCGTCCCATCAGCTGTAAGGTCATGGTCGCCCCTGAGTCCGTCGACAAACGCCAGTGTGACTTTGTTTTCCACCAAGGTCGCGCCGGTCTGCTGGTCATAAAGGAATTCATACCAGTCGGGGCTTTTTAACTCCGGTAACGGACCGTAATTGAAGTAGCTGTTCACGGCCTGCCCATCGTGGAGATAAAGGTCGACGGTGGTGGCTGCGCGGCTGGAGTTGAACTGAAGTGTAAACTCAAAGAAACCATACGGGAACGCATATCCTCCCGGAGTGAATCCTGGCCCCTCCACCGGTATGACATCGACAAGACCGACCTCAGGCACCACGGCAACAGTGACGTATCTATCCAAAAGATAGGTATGCAGGGATGCAACGTTCCCCTGTTTCCAGTCAGGAATGCCATCGTCGTTCCCGTCAAAATCATAATCGTTCCCGCCAGGTCCCCATTCGCCCAAATCCGAAACGCCATCCTGGTCACTGTCGGGAGCAACGATGACCGACTCAACGAATTCCTCCTTATACATCAGGATGCCATCATTGCCGTGGCCGGTGATGTCTTTGGTGGTGTTGTTAAAATTATAATAGACAACCAGGCCTGTTTCATTACCGTGCAGCTCAGCATACATCCGTGAGAGGATCAGTTCTTCCGGCAAAGCCCGGTCCCAGATCCTGACCTCATCGATCAATCCACTGAATCCATCTGAGTCTCTTACCGGACCGATGATCAGCATGCCATCTCCTACCGTCAGATTTCCTGTAACTGTTACAGAGGTGGAACGCTGTCCGTTAAGGTAAAGGATGAAATTGTTCTCACCGGCGAGGCTGTTGTAGGTCATAGCTATATGGTTCCATTCCCCCTCAATGATTTCACCGCCCCAGTTGACATATTCCCCCGTTGTAGTCCGAATTCCGGCATTGGCATATCTCCCGCCTGCATAGTCATGTGTTGCAAGTTGATAGGCTTTGGGGCTGTAAGTCCAGGAATGAGCGTCTTCCTTGGTCACGATCCTCGAAACTTTATTTGTTCCTGGTTCTGGTTTGATCCACGCTTCGAGGGTGATCTGTTCAGAGCACTGAAAAGATGGAGAAGAGGGAATGGCCATGTTATCGTAACGTTCACCCTGGGAGACATAATTCAGTTTAAGTGCGGCGTCATCAGAGGGTTCCGGAGCAACATCCAGCCTGCGGTAAAAAATGTCGGAATCCCGGTAATAACCATCCATGTAATATTGCCCTTCTGTGATGTAGTGTATCGTACTGTCTTCTCCGATGCAGATGCGCGGTCTCTTTGTGCCTCCTTTCCAGGAATACTGGGTGCCGATGGTTACCGGTTTGGAGTAGGTATTTCCCCCATCCCGTGTACAGACATAGACCGGGTAAGACCAGATGAAATAGGCTGTCTGGCCGGTTGGATCATTGGGATCAATAGTACAGTTGGGCCACCATCCTCCGCTGATGTGCGGCTCATCTCCGGGAGCCGTAATTTTCTTCATAGCGGAAAAGGATGCCCCGGAACTGCCGGATGAGCTCGCATAGATGTGGCTACTGGTGGAAAGGAATGTGGCATACATGGCATTCCCCTTCGCCACGATCGCTTCCTGGCCGGCCTGCGGTGTTTCCCCTGGTGCCAGTATTCCCTGTGAAAGATTGATCACCTCATCCCAGGTCTGCCCCCGGTCAGGCGAATGCCGCACAAAAACGTTATGATTGTCTTCCCCGTCGAGTCCGGACCAGATGACACAAACATGGGAGCCTGAAACAGCCATCTTTGGATTATAGTTGTAATCGTGCATGAAAAAGGTCTTATCATTCCCGTTGGCTGACGGGATGGAGATCTTTTGATTCTGGAAAACGATCCCATCGGAGGAAACGCTAAAATAAAGTTCACCGTACTGAAGTCCATAATAGTAATACGCCTTCTTGGACAATGCATAGATGTAGTTTCCATCCCTGACCAGATCGCAGATATCCCACAGTGTGGCATCGGGGGTCTCCCCTATCTCTCCAAGCAAAAATGTTTCCCCGTTATCGGATGAATTCATCACCACCATAGTTCCCTCGATCCATTCAGGGAACAGAAACACAGAGATATTCGACCCTGAAACTGAAACATAGAGATCACTGACGTGTAAAGCCTCGTGGAGGATTCTGGGTGGATCAAAGGTTGCACCGCCATCGGTGGACCGGAGATAGATGATCTCATTGTAGGGACTATGGCGGGAATATACGATATGCACATAGTCTCCCGAAACGCCCATTCGTTTGGAAGTTGCACCATGATCGATCCCGTTCTGCTCCACCTCCTCGAATTTGATCTTCTCATCCCAGGTCAGGCCATTATCGTGGGAACGGCGGTAAAAAATGTAATGTTCATAATCCGGTCCGTCTGCCAGCCAGAGGACATGAATGGTACTACCTGAAATGGCCAGTTCAGAGGCATAATCACTCAGAACGGGATTATTGGCATCATAGGGTTCACTGATGTTTTTGAGCCAGAAGGATAGCTCGGGATTATCACCATAAACCGTTATTAAAAAGGACGTCATCAGCACACAGCTGATCAGAGTGGCTTTTGTTTTCATGAATTTCATGATAGAGCTTATTAGATGAGGCAATTCAAACGATCCAATAAATGTACAAATTTGCATTTGAATCTCAATCGAAATTAATTCTTTTAATGATGTCATCCTCCACCCTGTTCGGCAGGGTAACTTCCAGCAGGGGCTCGGCATCCATGGCCCTGCGTATGGCGGTCAGGGCACCCTGGTTCCTGGCCCAGCTGCGGCGTGCGATGCCGTTGTTCACGTCCCAGTGCAGCATCCTTCGGAGGCGGGTCTCCGCCTCATCGCTTCCGTCGAGCAGCATGCCGAAGCCGCCGTTGATCACCTCGCCCCATCCCACGCCGCCGCCGTTATGCAGCGATACCCAGGTGGCCCCGCGGAATGCATCCCCGATCACGTTCTGTACAGCCATATCGGCCGTGAACCTTGACCCGTCGTAAATATTGGCTGTCTCCCTGTAAGGGCTGTCGGTTCCTGAAACATCATGGTGATCCCTTCCAAGTACAACCGGCGCAGCGATTTGTCCTGCACGTATCGCACGGTTGAAAGCAGATGCGATCTCCATCCTTCCCCGGGCGTCAGCATAAAGGATCCTGGCCTGAGACCCCACCACCAGTTTGTTCTGACCTGCCTCCCTGATCCAGTGAATATTGTCGCTCATCTGCTCCCTGATGTCGTCCGTGGCCTCCTCTGCCAGACGGTTCATCACATCCAGGGCGATGGCGTCCGTTGTTTCAAGGTCGTGTGGGTTGCAGGATGTGCAGACCCAGCGGAAAGGTCCGAATCCGAAATCAAAGAACAGCGGCCCCATGATATTTTCAACGTAGGAAGGATAGCGGTAGGATCCATCCTCTTTGAAAATATCGGCTCCTGCCCTGCCGGCTTCCAGCAGAAATGCATTGCCGTAATCCCAGAAGAACATGCCCCTGTTGGTGATTTTGTTAACAGCTTCCACCTGCCGCCGCAGTGATTCGGTAACATACGATTTGAAAGTGACAGGGTTATTGACCATCAGGTCATTGGATTCTTCAAAGGAAAGGCCAGCAGGGTAATAGCCGCCGGCATAAGGGTTATGAAGGGATGTCTGGTCGGAGCCAAGATCGATGGCGATGTTTTCTTCGACCAGTTTCTCCCAGAGATCCACCACATTGCCCTGGTATCCCAGGGAGACAGCCTCCCTGGCACACTGCGCATTGATGATGCGTTCGATCAGCCGGTCGGGATGGGAATACACTTCATCCAGCCAGCCCTGCTGATGGCGTTTCTGTGTGGCTTTGGGATTGATCTCCGCTATGACGCCCACGCATCCTGCAATGACCGCAGCTTTGGCCTGTGCCCCCGACATCCCTCCCAGGCCGGAGGTGACAAAGATCTTACCCCGGATGTCGCCCCGCTGCAGCATCCTGGCCGCGTTCATCAGGGTGAGGGTAGTGCCGTGCACGATGCCCTGGGGGCCGATGTACATATAGGAGCCGGCGGTCATCTGACCGTATTGGGTGACGCCCAGGGCGTTGAACCGCTCATAGTCATCCCGTGAAGCGTAATTGGGCACCATCATGCCATTGGTCACGACCACACGTGGTGCTTCCGGGTGCGAAGGGAACAACCCCAGGGGATGCCCGGAGTAGATTACCAGCGTCTGTTGATCCGTCATCGTGGCCAGGTACTGCATGGTGAGGAGGTACTGTGCCCAGTTCTGAAAGACCGCCCCGTTACCGCCGTAAGTGATCAGTTCGTGCGGATGCTGCGCCACCGCTTCATCGAGGTTGTTCTGGATCATCAGCATGATGGCCGCGGCCTGTCTGGACCAATGAGGATACGCATCAAGAGGTCGTGCGTGCATTTTATAATCCGGACGAAAACGGTACATGTAGATGCGGCCGTAATTCTTCAGCTCGTCGGCAAATTCAGCAGCCAGTATGGAATGAAACCCCGGATCGAAATACCGGAGCGCATTCCGCACCGCCAGCCTCTTTTCCTCCGTGGTTAAAATGTCCTTCCGTACAGGGGCGTGACTGACCGAGGGATCCCAGGGCTTACTTTCCGGCAGCTGGTCAGGAATGCCCTGTATGATAGTTTTTTTAAAATCAATGACTGTCATGGTGGTCTTTTTCTGCATAAAGGCAAAGTTAAGATATTTGGTGATTTCTTGTTGGCGTGGTTTATCTTTGTTTCAAAAAAGCAGGTGGATAACTTCAAGTTCTCCTTTCGTACTGATGAGATTACAGTGTCTTTAACCACGGAGAATATGTTCCAGGAAAAAGTCACCGGAACTGCAAAGAAAACGTTTTAGTACTTCATTCACAAAATGACCATGAATGACTATTGAATGACTTCTATCCTTCCCATCCCTGGAAAGAAAATGATAAAAAAATAAACAGAGACAACTATTTTGATAAATGCACTTCACCGCGTATTTTTGCCGCCCAAAATATCCCATTTCCTATGAAAAAATTCCTGGCCGGCTTGATGCTTTTTCTGGTCCCTGCAGTTATGTTTGCAGGAACTCCTGAACAGATCCCCGCTTTGTTCAACATCCGTGTTGAGTTTATCCTGTTTGGCCTGACACTGATCGGAGTGGCCTTGTTTCATAAACAAACGCTTCTGGTTGCCCTTACCGGACTTGCCGCCATCCTGATCTTTAAATTCATTTTCGATCCGGGATTCAATCTTTTGGAGCACCTGTTCGGACATAACTCGTTCAGTGACCAGATTCGTCATCCGCACATGCGCCAGGGAGAATGGGCGATCCTGTTGAACTTGCTTGGCCTTTTGCTGGGATTTGCATTGCTCTCGAGACATTTTGAAGAATCCGAGGTGCCCAACTGGTTGCCCAAGTTATTACCTGATAACTGGAAAGGCCCGTTAATACTCCTCTGCATGGTGTTTGTCATGTCCTCATTCCTCGATAACATCGCCGCTGCCATGATCGGAGGAACCATTGCAATGGTGGTATTCAAGGGCAGGGTGCATATTGGTTATCTTGCTGCCATCGTGGCGGCAAGCAATGCCGGGGGAGCAGGCAGCGTGATCGGAGATACAACAACGACCATGATGTGGATATCAGGTGTGCCCGCCTTCGATGTCCTGCATGCCTACATCGCAGCAATAGCGGCTTTTGCCTGTTTCGCGGTCATTGCATCCCTCCAGCAGCATAAAACCCAGCGCATCCAGGAAGATCCCACCCGGGGATACAAGATCCGCTGGAACAAGCTGATCCTGGTGCTCTGCATCCTGATCGGGACCATACTGACCAACATCCTGTTTGATTTCCCTGCCCTGGGAGTCTGGATCGCCATCCTGGCCGGTGCCGTTTTTGTAAAAACCGACTGGCGCGAGCTGAAGCATGCGCTGCCGGGTACGATTTTCCTCTTATCCCTGGTGACCTGTGCCTCCATGATGCCTGTCGACCAGCTGCCACATGCCTCCTGGCAATCAGCCTTCACCCTGGGGTTTGTTTCATCGGTATTTGATAACATTCCGCTGACAAAATTAGCCCTCGAACAGGGAGGCTATGACTGGGGAGTGCTGGCGTATGCGGTCGGATTCGGCGGATCAATGGTCTGGTTCGGCTCATCGGCAGGGGTGGCCATTTCCAATAAATTCCACGAGGCAAAGTCCGTGGCCAAATGGCTGGCCAACGGATGGCACGTTGCCATTGCCTATGTTGTCGGATTCATGGTCCTTCTGCTTATTTGGGGCTGGCACCCGGAAAAGATTGCCGAAAATGAGAGTGAACCTGCAACGGAGCAGGTGGGGGAATAAAGGCACAAAGGCACAAAGGCACAGAGGCACAAAGGCACAGAGGTGAAAGCGTTATTGCAGGTTGCGGATGCGGATTTCGCAGGATGATTCATCCTTCAATAGATCCAATAATTTGCTGACATCCGTAGTACCGTAATGGTAAGGATAGAGTATGGCGGGATGGAACATCCGGACAGCCTGGCTGACCATCTCAGGTGACATCGTATAAGGAAGATTCATCGGCAGGAAGGCACAACGGATGTCTTTTAATTCGGCCATTTCGGGTATATTTTCCGTATCGCCCGCCACATAGACCTTCTTATCGCCAAAATCAATCACGTATCCGTTGCCGACGCCTTTCGGATGAAACGGCTCCCCGTTGCTCCTTCTATGTTCGATGTTGTAGGCTGGCACGGCGCTGATCGTCAAACCTTTAAATGACCTGACATCTCCGTTTTTCATGACCAGGGCATCCGGAAGTTTTTCCAGGCAGGATTCTGAACAGATCACCGTTGTCCCCTCCTTTGATAGCTGAGCAATGGCTCCCGGATCAAGATGATCCCCGTGGTGATGCGTGACCAGGATCAGGTCAGCATCCGGTAACGCCTCATAATCAGCATATTGACTCACCGGATCAATGTGGATCGTCAGGCCGTTCCACGAAAACATCAGGGTACCATGTCCGACAAAGGTCATGGTCAATGGACCTGCAGAAGTCCGAAGGGTATCGGATTCGAATTTTTGCTGGCTCATGGCAAATGGAATGTTAAGGAAAAGCACTATAAAAAACAGACTTAATGATTTCATAATCGGTTTATTAATAAGCATTTACTCTTTGATCTTTGCATTTTTACTTTTGACTTTACATAAATATCCTGCAGCCACGACAACCAAGGTAATGATCGTGAGGGGAATGACAAAACCAGCCATCACCCAGGTGAATTTGTCAAGATGCTCATGCTGGATGGATGCCAGGATCAGATAGAGAACATAAGCGATATAATAGGCTACAAAAATTCCGCCTTCCCACCGGGATATTTTATTTTCCGTAAAGAATACGGGCAAACAGGCCAAAAGGACGACGATCATAACGGGAAGGTCAAAGCGGAGCATGGCACTGCTAACCTGCAGCCCATCCGGGGCCACCACGGCCGAGAGCCCAAGAATGACCAGAAGGTTCATGATATTGCTCCCAACCACATTGCCAATGGCAATGTCACGTTGTCCCTTTAAACTGGCAATCACTGATGTGGCAAGCTCTGGCAGGGAGGTTCCGGCAGCGATGATGGTCAATCCGATGATGAGTTCTGAAATGCCAAGCCTGCGTGCTATGAAAACGGCCGATTCCACCATCCACCGCGATCCAAGAATAAGCAAAGCCAACCCGACAAGGACGAAAAGAGTGAACAGCCACCATCTTTTGCGCTCATGCGTTTTATTACCTCCGTATTCCATGCTGAACTCATCCTGTTCACCTCCAATATCCTTTTTGCTGATATAAAATGAATATGTGATGTAACCTATGCTGCCTGCTAATAAAATGATCCCGTCACCTAATCCGATCCTGCCATTTAACCCAAGGAGCAAGACCAACAAGGAGGCCAGGATCATAACAGGAACGTCGATGCGAAGCAGCCGGTGCGAAACCATCAGCGGAATGATCAGGGCTGAGAGGCCCAGAAGGAGCAATACATTCATTATATTGCTTCCCACCAGGTTTCCCAGCGCAAGATCGGTCTGCCCTGCCGAACTGGCTACTAAGCTCACCACCAGTTCGGGTGAACTGGTACCCAAAGCCACCACTGTCAGACCGACAAGCAAAGGAGATATCCCTAAAATAAAAGCCAATCGTGAAGCACCACGAATCAGCAGTTCCGCTCCGACGGTCAGCAGGATCAATCCAGAGAAAAACGACAGATATTCCATCCTTTTACCGTTTGGGGTTCATAAAAATACGACTAAATTGACAAACCACATCAATGAATGTTTTAGTAATTTTACCCTGTCTTAAATGATTTGCCAATGATCAACGCTAAAGAATTCCGTCACCACGCTCACCAGTTTGTTGACTGGATGGCCGATTTCCTGGAAAATGTGGAGAACCTGCCCGTCAAATCCCCCGTCCTTCCCGGGGAAATCTATCAAAAAATACCGGATGCTCCTCCATCGGAGAGTGAACCGATCGAGAGGATCATGTCGGATTTTCAGCAGATCATCCTGCCAGGAATGACGCACTGGCAGAGCCCGAACTTTTTTGCCTATTTCCCTGCCAATTCAAGCTACCCTTCGGTACTGGCCGAGATGCTCACGGCCACCCTGGGTGCACAGTGCATGGTCTGGGAAACCTCCCCCGCTGCAACTGAACTGGAAGAGAAGATGATGAACTGGCTCAGACAAATGTTGGGATTGCCCGCCAGCTGGGATGGCGTCATCCAGGAGACGGCTTCCTCATCCACACTGATCGCCATGCTTTCAGCCCGGGAAAAATATTCTGATTATCAGATAAATGAAAAGGGCATCCATCATCAAAAATCGTTTCGTGTCTACTGCACATCGGAAACACATTCATCGCTCGAAAAAGCAGTCAAAATCACCGGACTGGGGAAGAAAAACCTCATCAGGGTGGATGTGGACGACCAGTTCAGGATGCGGCCTGAGGCATTGGAACAGGCCATTGAAACGGATCTTAAGAACCATAAGGCCCCTATGGCGGTGGTGGCCACCATCGGCACCACAAGCTCCACTGCCATTGATCCGCTGGCTGACATTGCACGCATCTGCAGAAAATACAATGTCTGGCTGCACGTTGATGCCGCCCTGGCAGGCACCGCGCTCGTGCTGCCGGAATACCGCTGGATGATCAGGGGTATCGAAGATGCGGATAGCTTTGTGTTCAACCCCCACAAATGGATGTTCACCAACTTCGACTGCTCTGCCTACTTCATCAAGGACCGGGAAACACTCATCCGGACATTCGGGATCCTGCCCGAATACCTGAAGACCAGAACCCGGGGTCAAGTGAACGATTACCGCGACTGGGGCATTGCGCTGGGAAGAAGGTTCAGGGCGCTGAAACTGTGGTTCGTTCTCCGCAACTTCGGCGTTAAGGGCATCCAGGAAAAGGTACGGCTGCATCTGACACTCGCACAGAACCTTGCCAAGGAGATCGAACAACACCCCGATTTCCAACTGATGGTCAAACCAGTTCTTAATACGATCTGCTTCAGGTTCCGGCCAGCAGGCCTTGAAGATGAAGTCAAACTCAATGAATTGAATGAGAATTTGTTAAACTCTGTGAACGGTACCGGGAAACTATTCATATCCCACACGCGCCTTCAGGGAAAATATACCCTGCGGATGGTTACCGCGCAGACATATGTAGAAGAAAGACATGTGATTGCGGCGTGGGATTTAATCCGTACGACCGCATCCGGAATGGTCAGATGATCTTATGAACACCATGGTCGAGCTTTATGGCACAAAAATACTCCCTTCAGAGGAGTTCCGGAACATCAGGGAACACCTTCTCAGGTTCGTACCGGAGCCATCCCGGAAAAAAATCAACTCATTTTACCGCGAACCGGATGCCCAGCGCTCCCTGTTTGGTGAACTGCTGATCCGTCGCCTGTTGTGTGAAAAACTTTCCATCCGCAATGAGGCACTTCAGATCGAATATGAGGAAAAAGGAAAGCCTTTTGTCCGGAATTACCCGGTCCATTATAATATGTCGCACAGCGGCTCCTGGATCGTTGCTGCATTCTCCGGCAAGCCAGTGGGCATTGATGTTGAACAGGTGAAAAAAGCCAGGATGGAGATCGCCAGGAGGTTCTTCACCAAAAGTGAATACCAAAACCTGATGGATGCTCCGGAACCCGCCCGGGCAGAATTTTTTTACACGCTCTGGACGTTAAAGGAAAGCTATCTGAAAGCCATTGGTAGAGGACTGACCCTTTCGCTGAGCAGTTTTGAACTTAAAGCAAGTCAGGGAGAATACGCTGTTGATATAAATGGTACTTTTGCAGAAGCACATTTACAGGTTGTTTCACTGGAAAAGGGCTATAAGCTTGCCGTTTGCGCCTTTGAGCCCGAGATCCGTCAGGAAGTGATACCCGTTTCGGCGAATGGATATCCGGAAGCATTCCAAAAGATTTAAACCACCAGGCCATGAAAAAATTCATTCTGTTTGCCGTGTTCAGTGCTTACCTTGCCGGTATGGCTGGTTTCGCCCAGGTTGCCCAAGAAAATCGTGAAGAATGGGTGAAGAAATATTATATCATCAAAGCGGGTAATCTCTGGTTCAATTCCATACGGATGGCATTCCCGGAACTTACCAGTTCCCGGACCGCAACCGACACCATCCCGGTATTCAACGCCTGGGATCTGCCCCTGGAGATGTCTTTCAAAAATCTGCCCGACTACACCACCGGTCAGATCCTTCCTCCAACACTCGGTCCCGGTGAAGAAGGAAAAATCATCATGACGTATGATCCTTTGAAAAAAGGCACTTATGGGCCGGTCTTCGAGAACATCTGGCTCTATACCAATGATACCAGCCAGCCACAAAAGAGACTGATCCTGAACCCAAACATCAGGGAGGACTTTTCCGGCTGGACCGAGGAGCAACTGGCCGAAGCACCGAAGATCATCTTTGAAAACGAAACGTTCATTTTCGATACCATTTCATCAGGCTTCCAGGTGGAATACAGTTTTGCTTTCAGGAATGAAGGAAAGAGCGACCTGATCATCCGGAATGTGAAGGCAGGATGCGGATGCACGGCCACAAATCCCGAAAAGACGTTGCTTGGCCCGGGTGAAACCAGCAAAATCGGCATTGTCTTCAACACAGCGGGGCGCAACGGACTTCAGCATAAAACGGTTGAAGTGATCGCCAACGATCCCGCCAAACCCTCAACCGTATTGACCATCAAGGGATATGTCCGCCAATAACCGTAACCGATGCGGTTAATCCGCATAGCGTTCTGCCTGCTCTGGTTGTCCCTGAAATTCATTCCCGGTGCAACAGGCCAGGGTCTCCCTCCGGGATGGGATTTTACCATCACACCCTTGTTTCACCCTTTTGCGATCCCCCTGTCAGCTCATCCATCCCTTTTCGGTGATTCACTGATGGCCGGAGACCATATCGGGGTATTTTTCACGCGCAACGATTCACTGATCTGCGCCGGTGCATCCGCCTGGGTGGGCAATGAGAATGTCGCCGTGGTAGCCTTCGGCGACGACAACATGACCACACTGAAGGATGGCTTTCACATAAATGAAACCATCCATTGGAAGATTTACTCCTGGATAGTTGAGGAAGAGTTCAGTGCTTCGGCAACCTATGACTCAGCAATGACCGATTACGACGGGAAATTTCATCCGGGGGGCCTTTCGGCACTGACAGGGCTCCATCATGGAGAAGCACTGCAGCTATCCGCAGAGGCCTCACCCGACACTTCCTGCATTGGAAATACGGTGCAGTTGACCGCTTTAGCCAGCGGTGGAAGCGAATCCTACAGCTTTTCCTGGTTTTCTCTCCCGGAGGGATTCTCCTCCGGTAAGCAGAATCCCAGCGTCAATCCGCTGCAGACGACCAGTTATATCGTCATCGTTGAAGACGGCTATCATTCCCTGACCGACACAACCACGGTCACCGTCGTTCAGTTGCCTCAAGTGTTTGCCGGAAACGACACGCTGATCTGCGAAAACGGACTGGTCAGCCTGCAAGGGGCTGCCTCTGATTTCCAGAGAGTGATCTGGCTGACAGACGGGGATGGGCAATTTTCAGACTCCGCCGGGCTGATCACCAGCTATTTGCCTGGCTCCTCCGACCTGGAAGACAGATGGATCAAGCTGACGCTAAAAGCCTGGGCACTGCAGCCCTGTCTGGATTCGGTGATCGATTTTCTGTACCTCTCCATCTGTCCGTTACCAATGACCGATGCAGGGAATGATGAAGCGATCTGTGCCGGTGAACATTTTCAGACCAGCGGGTACGCCGAACACTATACAATGATTGAATGGTCATCACAGGGAGACGGTTCGTTCGATAATCCAAATTACCTGGAAGCAAACTACTTCCCCGGAGAGGGAGATCTGCAGTCCGGCGAGATCAGCCTGATCCTTTCAGGATATCCCCCTTTACCCTGCACAATGACCATCAGCGACACGATGATGCTGACCATCCATCCGCTGCCCTCGGTGAATGCCGGTGTCGACCATTGGATCTCCTATGGCGCCAGCACCCAGCTGAACGGCACGGTCAGTGGTGGATCCGGTGAGTACCTTTACTGGTGGGAACCAGCCGTTTTCCTTGAGAACCCGGAAGCAGAGGATCCGTTGACCCTGAATTTGTATCAGTCCACCATTTTTGTGCTCACAGGAACCGATGGTCAGACATCCTGCAGTGAGCTTGATACTGCGATCGTAACCGTCACCGGCGGGCCGCTGGCCGTCACGGCAACCGCTCATCCTGACACCATTTGCACCGGATCCCTGTCGCAGTTAAAGGCGCTGCCGGGCGGAGGCTCAGGTAATTACGCATTTGCCTGGACGTCCGATCCTCCGGGATTTACTTCCAGTGAACAAAATCCTACTGTAATTCCAGGTCAATCCACTACCTACACGGTGACCGTCAATGATGGGTTCAACACGGCCGGTGACCAGGCGGCAGTGCAGGTCACTTCACCACCGGAAGCTGATGCAGGAGAGGACGAGACCATCCCCTGCGGGACCAGCACCACCTTGCAGGGTGCGGCGGCAGGAGGAACGGGGGAATATTCCTTTTACTGGTCGCCTGCCCAGTTCCTGGTCGATCCGCTGGCGGAGGATCCTGTGACCTTCGACCTGACCCAGCCGGTGGAATTCACACTTACCGTGACAGATTTGCTGACGCAGTGTCAGGATCAGGACAGTGTGAACGTATTTGTTGCCGGAGGGCCGCTGCAGGTGAATGTTACGGCCACCCCTGAGGAGGTGTGCGCCGGAGAACCCTCGCAGCTGAATGCGCTGGCATCAGGAGGTTCAGGAACCTACACCTATGCGTGGACCTCCGATCCGCCCGGATTTTTCTCGGGCCAGGCTGATCCTGTCGTGATCCCCGAGATCACGAAGGATTATTTTGTACAGGTTTTTGACGGATTTACAACTGCTTCAGGTTATACAACCGTTGAGGTATTTCCTGTCCCCGTCGTCGATATCCGGACCTATCCTGGCGACACGGTTTGCGCCGGGGAAGCCATCCGGCTGGATGCCAGCATACCGGGCGGGATCCAGTATTTGTGGACGCCGGGCGGGCAGACCGAACCGGTGATCGAAGTGGACTCGGCCGGGACAGGATTCGGGTCAGTGACGTATACCGTATATGTAAGAGCGCTTGACGGGTGCACGGGGGTGGATTCGGTGGAGGTAACGTTTTTTGATTGTGTGGGGATACCGGAATCCAAGGGCAAGGTTCCGGGAATGATCGTTTATCCCAATCCTGCGGAGGATTGGATCACCGTACAGCTCTACCACGCTGGATTCACGTTTGATGGTGGTCCTGTCGACACATATCATCTTGTGATTGCAGATACAATGGGTCGAATGCTGCTGCTGGCCAAATTATCGATCCGTGAACACACCCATTCACTATCTTTAGGTTCCCTGCCACCGGGAATCTACATACTGCTGCTAAAAAGGGATGATTCGGTCCTTTCGGCGGAGAAAATGGTGGTAAAGTGATTCCGTCAATCGACATTGACAATTGCCCATTATCAGCCTCTCACAGCGTGTCGTGTGAATTCTTCAGGATGTTGTACAGGAACTCCCGTGCCCTGAAAAGCTGCGCTTTGACCGTGCCCAGCGGTAGGTTCAACTGGCCGGCAATCTCCTCGTAGGAATATTCTTCAAAATAACGAAGATGGATCAACTGGCGGTAATGCGGTTTGAGCTTTTCCACCACATCGCGCATCATCTTGATCTTCTGATTCTTGATCAAATTCTCCTCGGGATCCGGTGTCTGCGAGGCAATCACCAGCTCACTGCCATCCTCCCCGTCACTGGGCTTATCCAATGAAAGCAGTTCCATCTTTTTCTTGCGGATGAAATCGATGCAATTATTAGTGGCTATCTTGAAAAGCCAGGTGCTGAAGGCGTAATCAGGCGTATACTGGTGCAGGTTCTTAAAAGCCTTGCCAAAGGCTTCAATGGTGAGATCATCTGCGTCGTGGACGTCGTTGGTCATTTTCAGTAAAAGGAAATACAGGGAATCCCGGTAATTGTTCATTAACTCTGCGTATGCCCTCTGATCGCCGGTCTTTATGGCTTGCTGTACAAGATGATAGTCGCGAAGTGCTTTATCCGTCAGATGTGAGGTCAGGTCTTCCATTTATCCTTTTTGTCGAACACCAGAGAGATACGGATCAGTCCATCCATTAGCAAAAGAAGAATCTCGTCTATGGGCGAAAGTAATAATAAATTCTTTTCACTCAGACGAATCATGCATTTTTTGAAAATGAATAACTGGCTGAATAAGCGCAGAATAAAAAGGGCAATGACCGGATAGAAGAGGAAGCGGACAATCAGCAGGTAAACAAAAGCTGCCAGAAACAACAGGAAGGAGAGGGCAAACAGGTTCAGGAGAAACTTGTCCCAGAAATGATAATACCGACGTGTCTTGAAATACTTTTTCCGGAACCGGATCCATTCAGAAAAACGCTGGGAGCCCCCGCAAACGACCTGACTTTCCAGATCAGGTGCAATGGCCACGTTGCGTTTGGTGGCAACCTGGTTGATGAACAGGTCATCTTCTCCGGCAGAAACCCGGTAATGTCCCGTAAATCCTTTGTTTTTATAATGGAGCATTTTACGGTAGGCCAGGTTCTTTCCGATGCCCATATAAGGACGGCCTGCCAGTGCAAACGAAAAGTAGTTCATGGCTGTGGAAAGGTTGGCAAATCGTCTGAATCCGTTCGGAGCACTTTTATCCGCAGGTGATGAACGAAAATAACCCAGAACAATCTCCTTATCCTCAATGAAGTTTGATTGAATCTGCTCAAGCCAGCGCTCGGAAACAGGGAGACAACCCGCCTCCGTAAAGATCAGAAGATCATTCCTGGCTGATTTGATGCCTATGGATAAGGGGAATTTGTTTCCCTTAAAAAAGTTTAAATCCTGTAACATCTTGACTATCTGAACATTAGGATACTCTTTCTCAATCTGTTCAAGATACTCAGCCAGATCATCATTAATGGATTGAATGATAAGAACGATCTCATAATCAGGATAATCCTGTGAAAGCAGGGCGGGGAGCTGTTCCTTTAATTTCTCAAACTCGTCATTGAACAGTAATACGACCGATACGGGCTCCTTTGTGCTTACACTCCGCCGCTTGCGGTAAAAAGCAAGTCTTCCGTACACAGCCCACCAGTAAACGATCTGAATGATGAAAGTTAGAACGAGAACAAGAAAAACATAAAAATGAACTTCATTGACGTGAAGTAAATCTGCAACCATATCCATTTTACAAGAAGGCACAAAATTATTTATTCTAGTCCTAGAAAATTTAACTTTGAAAAATATTTTTGATGGAAGCAAATCCCCGGGAAATGATTGTCAAAAAAGGATGGAATTCAGGATTTTAAATACCGACAGGGCAACATCGGCCCGTTGCGGGGAGATCAGCACGGATCACGGATTGATCCTGACCCCGGTGTTCATGCCGGTCGGCACCGCAGGTGCCGTCAAGGCCGTCCATATGAAAGACCTCAGGGAAGATATCCAAGCGCAGATCATCCTGGGAAACACCTACCATCTGTATCTCCGGCCGGGAACGGCCATCATTGAAAATGCAGGGGGACTGCACCGGTTCAATGGCTGGGACCGCCCCATCCTGACCGACAGTGGCGGATACCAGGTGTATTCCCTTTCGGCCCAGCGCAAACTGACGAAAAAGGGAGTCCATTTCCGCTCACACATTGATGGTTCAAAACACCTGTTCACACCCGAAGCCGTTGTGGATATACAGCGGTTGATCGGCGCAGATATCCTGATGGTGCTCGATGAGTGCACACCCTATCCCTGTGAGTTCGGATATGCCCTCAAATCACTGGAACTTACTCACCACTGGCTCGACCGTTGCCTGGAACATTTTGATGCGACAACGGGACGCTACGGGTATGATCAGGCTCTTTTTCCCATTGTTCAGGGAAGTGTCTACAAGGAACTGAGGCAGCGTTCTGCCGCCTTTATCGCTGAGAAAGGAGCCCCGGGAAATGCCATCGGCGGACTGTCGGTGGGTGAGCCTGCCGAAGTGATGTATGAAATGACCCAGGTGGTTTGCCGCATACTACCAGAGGATAAACCCCGTTATCTGATGGGAGTCGGGACACCGGTCAACATCCTGGAAAGCATCGCGCTTGGGATCGACATGTTCGACTGCGTGATGCCTACCCGCAACGGACGGAACGGGATGCTGTTTACCTGGGAAGGCATTATGAACCTAAAAAATGAGAAATGGAAGGATGACCATTCGCCACTGGACACGAATGGCAGTTCATTTGTTGATCAGACCTGCTCCAGGGCATATCTGCGGCACCTTTTCAGTGCCGGTGAAATGCTCGGGGCCATGATCGCCAGCAATCACAACCTTGCCTTCTACATGGACCTGCTCGATAAAGCAAGGGAACATATTCAGGAGGGCACCTTCGGAACCTGGAAAAACAGGATCACACCTCAGTTGCAACAACGCCTGTGAATTTGCAGGCATTGAAGTTCAACCGGATTTTCAAACATAATGAAAAAGATCGATCACTATATCATTCGTAAGTTCCTGGGTACATTCTTTTATGCCATTGCCCTCCTCATTGTAATCGTCATCGTTTTTGACCTTTCGGAAAAGATAGATAACTTTTTAAAAACCAAACCATCCGTAACCGAGATCCTGTTTTCCTACTACCTGAATTTCATACCTTATTTTGTAAACCTGTTCGTTTATCTATTTACGTTCATCTCCGTGATCTTCTTTACTTCCAAGATGGCCTCCAACACCGAGATCATTGCCATGCTCAGCAGTGGGATCAGCTTCAACCGCCTATTGAGGCCCTATTTCATCGCTGCTGTCTTCCTGGCAGGAATGTCACTGATCCTGTCCAATTTTGTGATCCCTTATACCAACCGAAGACTGCAGGCATTTGAAGATCAGTATCTTCATAATCCCCGATCGAACAGGGACACGGATATTCACATGAAGCTGGACCAGGAGACCTATGCCTATGTGGAAAGTTTCAACGCCCAAGCCAATGTGGGCTATAAGTTTGCGATCGAAAAAATCAACGAACAGGGTCTTTATTACAAACTCACCTCTGAAAAAGTTCAGTGGGACAGCGCAACCAGTACCTGGAAAGCCCAGAATTATTACCTCCGGCAGTTCAGGGGCGAGGACCAGGACATTCGCCACGGAAGAGAGATCAGTCTGGAACTGGATCTGAAACCCGAGGAATTCACGATCAAAAAGGATGATATGAAGACTATGAACTTCATACGACTGAATGAGTTTATCAAAGAAGAAAAGTTAAAGGGATCGCAAAATCTGAATGTTTACCTTGTGGAGAAGTACAAGCGCATTGCTGATCCGTTTGCCACGCTTATACTTACCTTCATTGCGGTTTCCGTATCCAGCCGAAAGGTCAGGGGCGGGATCGGCATGCATCTGGGTATTGGGATAGCCATCACCTTTTCGTACATCATGTTCATCCAGGTGTCGACCGTGTTTGCAACCATGGGGAACCTCTCTCCGGCCATTGGTGCCTGGATCCCCAACCTGATCTTTGGGATCATGGCGCTCTTCATGATCCGCCTTGCTCCTAAATAGCTAAAAATCAGCATTTTTCAGTCCACACAAAGCATCCGGGGAAGAGGGCGGGATCCGGGGGGGTGGATTCAAACAGACCATACACGGCTGAGCCGCTGCCAGTCATGGCGGCATACACAGCACCCCGGTCGAGGAGAGTGCTTTTGATGGCCCGGATCGACGGGTATTTCCTGAAAACGCTCTCCTCAAAATCATTGACCAGATGCCCCTGCCATTGGCTGACCGGATACCGGATGATTTCCCTCAGGGATGTCCTGCTTTCCACCGCAACGACTCCTGCGTAAGCATCCGCCGTACTGACGGAAACCGGTGGTTTGATCAGGATCAGGTGCATTCCCGACAGGTCCGGGCTGACAGGTTCCAGGTGCTCACCTCTTCCTGTTCCCAGCATCGGGCGGTTTTCAAGAAAAAACGGACAATCGCTCCCTACGCCGGCGGCCGCGCTGGTCAACTGATCCCTGGTTGCATTCAGGTTGAAAAGCGCATTCAGTGTTTGAATCGTAAAGGCTGCATCGGAAGAGCCGCCACCGAGACCAGCTCCGGTTGGTATCTTTTTATACAGAAAAATCCGGACAGGCGGTATCTTAAAGGACTCCAGCATAGTGTGATAAGCGCGAAGACACGTGTTCTGCCCGATGCTTCCCCCGATCTCCAGACCCCGGGATTCAAATACTGTTTCCTTCTCCGAAGATGGAATGATTTCCAGAATGTCGGTCAGGGCTATGGGGTAAAAAACCGTTTCAATCTGATGATAGCCATCAGGCCTTTTGCGGAGGACAGACAGGCCAAGGTTTATCTTGGCGTTCGGAAAGATGATCATGCGTTAAGGTGGATTATCTCCCCGTAAATGTAGTCCAATTTTTTAAAATATATTGTGTACTTTTGGTTCGTAAATGTAAGAATCCAATACCTGATGACACTCATATCTGCCGTAGCCTCACAGTTCCTTAAGGGCAGGATGCACCGGATAGAACATTTCATGAAGAACCCTCTTGAAGTGCAGCAGGATTGGTTTCGAAGGCTGATCACAACGGCAGAAAAGACGGAATGGGGCAGGAAATATGATTTTGCTTCCATCCGGAGTTATCGAGAATATGCCAACCGGGTCCCTGTTAGTGACTACGAATCAATCAAAACGCAAATTGCCCGTATTCGCAAAGGAGAACAGAATATTCTCTGGCCCTCCCGGATCAGCTGGTTTGCCCGCTCTTCAGGCACCTCAGGAGACAAAAGCAAGTTCATCCCCGTGAGTCGCGAATCCATGGCAGAATGCCATTACAAGGGAGCCATGGACCTGGTGTCCCTCTACCTGAGCCACCACCCTGAATCAGGGTTATTCAGAGGAAAAGGATTGATCATGGGAGGCAGCAACCGAATTTCAGAGGTCAACAATGAATCCTATTATGAAGGAGATCTTTCGGCAGTCCTGATCCAAAACATGCCGTTCTATGCCGATTTTTTCAGGGTACCGGACCGTTCCATAGCCCTGATGAGCGAATGGGAAACGAAAATTGAAAAAATTGCGGAAACCACTTTACATAAAAATGTGACCAGCCTCTCAGGTGTTCCTTCCTGGACACTTCTTCTTTTAAAGCGCACCCTGGAAATCTCCGGTAAACAGAACATCCACGACGTTTGGCCCGGGCTGGAAGCATTCTTTCACGGCGGCGTAAGTTTCCTTCCCTATAAAAGCCAGTACGACAGGATCATCACACCGGATAAGATCAACTATGTGGAAAGCTATAACGCCACGGAAGGATTTTTTGGCATCCAGGATATTCCTGAACTGGATTCCATGCTCCTGATGCTTGATTATGGTATCTTTTATGAGTTTTTGCCAACCGACCAGGTTGGAGAGGAATATCCGCGGGCGAAGACACTTCAGGAAATTGTTCCCGGAGAAAATTACGCCATGGTCATCACCACCAATGCCGGTCTGTGGCGCTACCTGATCGGCGACACCGTGGTGTTCACCTCCGTGGATCCTTACCGTATACAGATATCGGGGCGCACCAAAAGTTTCATCAATGCTGTCGGAGAAGAGTTGATCGTGGATAATGCGGAAAAAGCCATGGCCATTGCCTGTCAGAAAAGCCTGGCCGTCATCAATGAATATACGGCTGCACCTTTCTATTTCAATGATTCCGGGAATGCGGCCCACGAATGGCTCCTGGAGTTTGAAAAACTGCCTGCTGACGTTGATGAGTTTTGTAACATCTTCGATGAGGCGCTCAAATCACTGAATTCCGATTATGAAGCCAAGCGCTACCAGGGCATGGTACTGCGTGATCCTATCCTCCGGATCGTTCCTCACGGAACATTTTACAAATGGATGAAACAAAGGGGCAAGCTGGGCGGACAGAACAAGGTGCCCCGGCTGTCGAACAACCGCAACTATGTGGAAGAGATCATGAAGATCGTAACAGAATGAATTTTCGTCCTTCCGTTATGGCTTCCGAATTTATATCTTTGAAAAGTCTTTAATACCATTCTTATGCACATTGCCATCGCAGGTAACATCGGTTCAGGGAAGACTACGCTCACCGGTCTTTTAGCAAAAAATTTCGGATGGGAACCGCATTATGAAGATGTCGAATCCAACCCTTATTTGCACAGCTTTTATGAGGATATGCAACGCTGGTCGTTCAACCTGCAGATCTACTTCCTGAACAGCAGGTTCCGGCAGATCATACGGATCCGCAAAGGAGGCAAAACCGTCATTCAGGACAGGACCATCTATGAAGATGCATACATTTTTGCACCGAACCTTCACGAAATGAACCTGATGACTACCCGTGACTACCAGAACTACCGTGATCTTTTTGAGTTGATGAGCTCATTCATTCAGCCACCTGACCTGATGATCTATCTCCGTGCCTCCGTGCCGACCCTTGTCAGGCAAATACAGAAAAGAGGCAGGGAATACGAAGCCGCCATCCGGCTGGATTACCTTAAGAGGCTCAATGAGCGTTATGAAGCCTGGATCGCTCAGTACGAAATTGGCAAGTACCTGATCTTCGATGTGGATAATATCAATTTTGCAGAAAACACACACGATCTGGGACAGGTGATCGAAACCATCACCGGAGAACTTCACGGTCTGTTCAAGCAGTAAAATCATGTTGCGTTCAGGTGTCATCGGAATCATTCCCGCCCGCTTTGGATCTACCCGCTTTCCGGGCAAACCCCTGTCGATGATCAACGGGAAGACAATGATCCAGCGCGTATTCGAGCAAGCCAAAAAGTCGCGTTGCCTAAGCCGGACGATCGTCGCCACGGATGATCAGCGGATCTACGATCACGTTTGTCAGTTTGGGGGCGATGTTCTAATGACCTCCCCCCTGCACCTAAGCGGCACCGACCGCTGCGGGGAAGCCGTCCGGATTTTACAGGATACCTCCAATGATCCCTCCTCCCTGAAAATAGTGATCAATATCCAGGGAGATGAACCTTTTCTGGATCCTTTGCAGATTGACCAGGTAGCCGCTCTGTTTGACCACCCCGCAGTAACGATCGCCACCCTGGCCAGGCTGATAATCCGTACGGAAGAACTGGACGATCCCAATACGGTCAAGGTGGTCTTTAACAACAACAAAAAGGTCCTGACCTTTTCCAGGACAGCCCTTCCCTTTCAGCGAAACCTGCCGAGACAACAATGGATTGACCACCACCCCTATTATAAACACATCGGTGTCTACGGATTCAGGCTTGATACTTTACAGCAGATCATCTCCCTGCCGGTTTCTCCCCTTGAAACTGCAGAATCGCTGGAACAACTCCGGTGGCTTGAAAATGGATATGACATTTATTTAGACATATGTGATCAGGAAAGTGTTGCGATTGACACCCCGGAGGATTTATTAAAACTTTCCAACAGGACAGAGTAGCCTGATCCATCATTTCGTAACTTCGTGTGCTCATTTATAGAAAACCAGGCATGAAAACGATCGACGGATATATCTGTGATCTTTTATACAGTAACGATTGCATCATTCTTCAGGAATTCGGGGGATTCGTTGCCAGTTATACACCCTCCCGCATGCATCCCACACACCGGATGCTTCATCCGCCCTCAAAGCGCATCCTCTTCAATGTGCGGCTTCAGACCAACGATGGCCTGCTGGCAAATTACATCGCCGAAATGGAGAAGATATCCTATCAGGAGTCGATGTTTCGTATTCAGCAGTTTACCACACAGTGTCTGAACGCTTTGAAAGAGAATAAATCAGTCGTATTCGCACAAATCGGAACCTTTTCATTCAATAAGGAGGGAAAGCTCGAATTCATCCCCTTCCAGGAGACCAACTTCCTGGAAGAGGCTTATGGACTGACCAGCCTTGTGGCTCCTCCTCCGGCAGGCAAAAAAGCAAGAACGGTGAAACGCCCGGCACCGGAAAAAAGATCCGCTGTAAAGTCAAACAACACGAAGATCCTGCCTCGGGTGGTGTTCACTTCCATCCTGCTTGCGGTCATAGCATCCTGGGGCTATTACCACTCACCGCTTTTTAAGGACATCTACACCCATTATTCGGGCATTGTTCCCCTGATCAGAGCCTCACACCAGCAACCACCTGTTTTTTCAGATACCCCGGTGGAACAAAAATCCACCGTCGATTTGACTACTGCTGCTTCCCCGCCTGAAATCATTGAATCCGGAGATGAACCGGAGATTGTTCCACCGGCGGTTACACCAGCGGTTACACCCATTGACACACCTGCTGTTACACCTGTTGTTACGCCATCCGTTTCGACGGTGGCCACAAAACAGTTCTATATCATTGCCGGGGCCTTCAAAGATGAAATAAATGCAAGTTCACTTGAAACCCGGCTAAAAAACAAAGGCTATGACGCCAGGAGGGCCGGACGGACAAAAGGCGGACTCTACCGGGTCTGCTACGGAGTATATGCTGACAAAAAACAGGCACTCCGCGCCCTGGATACCATCCGGCAGAACGAGGATCCACAGGCCTGGCTGATGGTCGAATGAACCAGCTGCCTTTTTCTTTTATCTTTGCCCCATCATTCAGCATTCATTCACGTGGCAAAAAAAAAGCGGGAGCGATTCATTGAAAATGACACCTTCCCGAACCTGTTTCAACCCACCTACGAGCATCTCATAACCGAGGGTTTTGGTTTGAAAGGCAGGTGGAACCTGGATTTTTTCAGGAATGAAGCTCCCATCATACTCGAACTGGGCTGCGGCAAAGGGGAATATACTACCGGCCTGGCCAGCCGAACGCCTGAAAAAAATTTCATCGGCATGGATCTTAAGGGTGCCCGGTTATGGAGGGGGCTTAAAACGGCCCAGGAAGAGGGATTTCCCAATGTTGCCTTCATCCGCTGTGCCGTTGAACATATCGGATATTTTTTCGGTCCACAGGAAGTTGATGAATTATGGATCACCTTCCCTGATCCCAAGCCCAAAAAAAGCAAAGCCAGGCAGCGCCTTACTTCTCCCCGTTTTCTGGAAAGCTACGCTCCTATCCTGAAGCCCGGGCATGTGATCCATCTCAAGACCGATGACCCCGGACTGTTTGAATACACACGCGATACGATAACCAGGGAAAATCATTCGCTGCTCTATCACATCTGCGATTTGTACAAGGAAAACCTGAAAGAACCGGCCGACGAAATTCAGACATTTTATGAAAAAATGTGGCTGGAGCAGGGTAAGCCCATTTTTTATCTCCGTTTCCGGCTGAGAGAAATTCCCGGCGACAAAATCTTAAGACCCTGATGGAAAATCCTTCCTTTTTTGCAAAAGTCTATGCTGTTGTCAGGCAGATTCCCTATGGCCGTGTTACCTCTTACCGGGCGATTGCACGATACCTGGGCACCGAAGGTTCTGCCCGGATGGTGGGATGGGCCATGAACCAATCCCACAGCTCCACCGTCGAGATTCCAGCCCACCGTGTGGTTAACAGGATTGGGATCCTTACCGGAAAGCATCATTTCGGCGGTCCGGATGTTATGCGGCAACTCCTGGAGAGTGAAGGAATACAGGTCATTGACGATCAGATCGCCGACTTTGAAAAGCACTTTTGGGATCCGGCGAAAGAGCTTTGACGACACCCCGGAAAGAACCGTCAGCGGTGAAACTTTTTGCAGCTTATTTTTGTTTGTATATTTGCACGAACCCGTGAACAAATCTTATTTCAAGCGCGTGGAAAACTGGAATATTTTCGAAGCTTCTTCAAAAGAAAAACTGACGATCAGGAACACGGATAAGGAGATTCTCCGGAACTGGTTCCGCTTGATGACGATCGGCCGTCTGCTGGATGACCGGGCTCCCAATTACCTGAAGCAGGCACTGGGTTGGTCCTACCATGCACCCTACGCCGGGCACGATGGTATTCAACTCGCCATTGGCCAGGTCTTTGACCGGCATACCGACCATCTGTTTCCTTACTACCGTGACATGCTGACCGTCCTTTCTGCAGGAATGACAGCACAGGAAATCATCCTGAACGGGCTTTCGAAAAAGCTGGACATTGCAGGTGGGGGCCGCCATATGTCGAATCATTTTGCGAAACCGGAATGGAACATCCACAATGTTTCTTCCTGTACCGGAAATCACGCCTCCCAGGCAGCGGGTGTGGCGCGGGCCATCAAATACTACAAGCAACAGGGAGCCGCCATCTCTTCGCAGGGAGAATCGTCTGTATCAGAAGGATATGTGTATGAGGCCATCAACGGATCTTCCAACGAACGGCTTCCCGTCATCTTTGTGATCCAGGACAATGGCTACGGGATCTCGGTCCCCAAAGCGGAACAGACCGCAAACCGCAAAGTGGCTGAGAACTTCTCAGGCTTCCTGAACCTGAGGATCATCTACTGCAATGGCAAAGATGTATTTGATTCAGTCAACGCTATGGTCGAAGCAAAAAGGCATGTGCTGCAACACGGTGAGCCGGTGATGGTCCACGCCAACTGCATCCGCATCGGGTCCCACTCCAATAGCGACCGGCACGAACTTTACCGCGATGACTTTGAAATGAATTATGTGAGGGAATATGATCCGCTGGCTAAATTCAGAAGGCTTTTACTCCGCTATGACCGGATGACGGAAGAAGAGATCACCGGCATCGAAAACGAAGCCAAAGCCATCGTCAAGGAAGCACACAAAAAAGTACTCGCTTCCCCTGATCCGGATCCGGCCAGTATCTTCGATTTTGTTTCCCCTGAACCCTACCGGCCGGAGAAGTACCCTGATGGTCTGCCCGATGGTACCGGAAAAAAACTTCGGCTGATCGAAGCACTGAATGAAACCATGAAGGCTGAATTCCGCCATAACCCCGACACGTTCATCTGGGGCCAGGATATTGCCAGCAAGGAAAAAGGTGGCATTTTCAATGTCACAAAAGGGATGCAGCAGGAATTTGGCCGCGGAAGGGTCTTCAATGCCCCGATCGCGGAAGACTACATTGTCGCCACAGCCAATGGCATGAGCCGCTTTGACCGGAAGATACGCGTCGTGGTGGAGGGTGCTGAGTTTGCGGATTATTTCTGGCCCGCTATCGAGCAACTGGTCGACACCTCCCACGACTACTGGAGGTCGAACGGTCAGTTCTCGCCCAACATCACCATCAGGCTGGCATCAGGTGGCTATATCGGAGGTGGATTATACCATTCGCAGAACATTGAAGGTGCGCTGACCACGCTGCCCGGAATCCGCATTGTCTATCCCTCCTATGCGGATGACGCGGCAGGGTTGCTCCGGACGAGCATTCGTTCCGGGGGGGTGACGGTTTTCATGGAGCCCAAGGCGCTCTACAATGATCCGGCGGCAGAAGCGCCGGTACCCGCTGATTTTGAAGTTCCCTTTGGCAGGGCCCGCATCCGCCGCCCCGGGAAAGACCTTACCCTGATTACATACGGCAACACTGTCCACCTGGCCACGGCTGCCGCCGACCGTATCCAAAAAGACACGGGAGCGGAAGTGGAGGTGATCGACCTGAGATCGCTCATCCCCCTCGACAGGGAAATGATCCTCCAATCAGTCAAAAAGACAGGCAAGGCACTGGTAGTGCAAGAAGACAAGGTCTTTTCAGGATTCGGCGCCGAAGTGGCCGCCATGATCGCACAGGACGCCTTTGAATACCTTGACGGCCCGGTGGAACGTGTGGGATCAACCTTTACACCCGTCGGTTTCAACCGGATCCTTGAACGCGCCATATTGCCGGATACGGAAAAAATCTACCAGGCAGTTAAGAAGTTGCTGGAGTACTGAACACATAACCACGAATAACCATGAACCCAACCGGCCTCTTTTACAGCTTCAACACCAGGCATACATCCGATGCGGCCGAACGCATTGCCAAAGAACTGGGTGAGAAGAACATCGATAAGATCAATCTGGAAACCATTGAAGAACATGTCTTCCTGTCTTACCCGTACATGATCCTGGGCGTCTCCACCTGGTTCGACGGAGAACTGCCCAATTACTGGGACGAGTTTCTGCCTGCCATGGAGGAAATGGATTTTACGGGCAAAACCATCGCACTATTCGGCCCGGCCGACCAGGTAGGGTATCCGCAGAATTTTGCCGACGGAGTCGGGATCCTTGCCAGATTTCTTAAGGACAAAGGGGCCAGGATCATTGGCCATTATCCTGCGAAAGACTATCATTTCATCCGATCAAAAGCGCTGGAGGGAGATCATTTTGCCGGACTGGTCCTTGATTATACCAACCAGCCTGAACAGACGGAGAAAAGGATCAAAGAATGGTGTCAGCAGCTGAAAGATGAGTTCAGAATGTAACGCATCTTCCTTTTCATCGTCCTTTTTCGCTTTTCCGTACGAATTTTCGTCATTTCACCGTTCCTTTCTTTTCAAAGAGAGGGGTTTGATGTATTTTTACATGATCATTATCCATCACAAAAAATATCTGTCATGAAAAAGAGTTTTATTCTGGTTGCAGGCATGCTGATCCTGCTCCCCTCCATCACGTTTTCACAGGAAGAAAAAGAGATGCAGTATATTCTGGGAGGTGAGGACCGGCCATCCATCTCCGGACTCATTGGCCCCATTGTTGAATTTTCAGGCTTGGAAGATGATTTTGCAGTGTGCGTGGGTGGAGGAGGTGCCATTATATTCAATCAGACCTTCTACATCGGGGGCTATGGAGAAGGGCTCACCACCGGTCATTACCGGTATGATCTGAGCGATGTCACCGATATGGAGGAACCAAAAGTGTCATTTGGTCACGGGGGATTGTGGCTGGGTTACCTGCTGGATTCATATAAGGCTTTTCACTTTAGCACCAGCCTTAAAATAGGCTTCGGCGAGATCTCTCTCTATGACGGGGATGACTACGACTGGGATCCGGAAGACAGGAAAGCGAAAGACCAGTTCTTTGCGCTGATCCCACAGGTTGAGGTGGAGGTGAATGTTACGAAATGGTTTAAATTAAATGCCGGAGCAGGATATCGATACGTGACTGGAATAGACAAGCAGTACCAGCAGGGCGGAACCATGCATGATTATTATGAGGGCAGCAATTACAACAGTCCCATTGGCACTATATCCCTGCTTTTCGGCTGGTTCGTCGAAAAATAACACCTTGATAATGACTTAATTCACCGCATCATGAAATTATCTGCCCTTACTGCCATCTCCCCCATCGATGGCCGTTATCGCGACAAGACGGAAAGCCTTGCCAGCTACTTTTCAGAAGCTGCCCTGATCGGGTACCGCCTCTTGGTGGAAGTGGAATATTTCATTGCACTCTGCGAGATCCCCCTGGAGCAGCTTGCTTCTTTCGAACCCCTGAAATTCTTGGATCTGCGCAGGATCTACCTTGATTTCACACCGGAAGATGCCCTGGAAGTCAAAGAGATCGAAAACACCACCAACCATGATGTAAAAGCAGTCGAATACTACCTGAAAAACCGGTTCACAAAACTGGGACTTGGGAAATACAAGGAATTCATTCATTTTGGCCTGACTTCACAGGACATCAACAACACCGCCACACCGCTGTCGGTCAAAGATGCACTGGATGATGCCTTGTCTCCCCTGCTGAATGAACTTCTCCATACATTAAAAGACAAGGCGAAAGAGTGGAATCATATTCCGATGCTTGCCCATACCCACGGACAGCCCGCCTCCCCTACACTGCTCGGAAAAGAGATCCGCGTGTTCACCGAACGGCTCGGGAACCAGATCCGGATGCTGGAAAAGATTCCCCACGCTGCAAAATTCGGAGGCGCAACCGGTAATCTGAATGCTCACTATGCCGCCTACCCGCAAATCGACTGGATCGGATTTGCCAACAGGTTCGTCGTGGAAAAACTTGGATTGAAACGTTACTCAACAACCACACAGATAGAACATTATGACTATTTCGCCGCGATCTGTGATAACCTGAAGCGCATCAATACCATTCTGCTGGATTTCGCAAGGGATATGTGGATGTATGTTTCCATGGATTATTTTACCCAGCAGATCAACAAGGGTGAAACAGGCTCTTCAACGATGCCTCATAAGATCAATCCCATTGATTTTGAGAATGCAGAAGGCAACCTGGGTATGGCCAACGCCATCCTTGAGCATCTGGCTGCCAAGTTACCGGTTTCCCGCCTGCAACGCGACCTGTCGGATTCCACCGTCTTGCGGAATGCAGGCGTCCCGTTTGCGCACAGCCTCATCGCGATCAAATCCCTGATCAAAGGGATGAATAAATTATCCGTCAATGAAAAGCGGCTGAGAGCCGATCTTGAGGATAACTGGGCTGTCATTGCGGAAGCCGTGCAAACGATCCTGCGAAGGGAGAACCACCCTGATCCTTATGAGTCACTGAAGGAACTGACCAGGACCGGGAAAAAGATCGATAAAAAGATCCTTCACGAATTTATCAGCAACCTGAAGGTTTCCAGCGAGGTGAAGGAGGAGTTGCTCAGGATCACTCCGGAAAATTACACCGGTCATGCAGAATGAACAGCACAAATCCTTCAGGGTAAGTGGTTTTACGTTCATCCGGAACGCCATTCTGTATGACTATCCCGTGGTGGAAGCGATCTCTTCCATCCTGCCCCTTTGCGATGAATTCATTGTCGCTGTCGGCAACTCGGATGACTCCACGTACGATCTGATTCGCAGCATCCCTTCGGATAAAATCAGGATCATCAACACCCTGTGGGATGATTCGCTCCGGGAAGGCGGCCGTGTTCTGGCGCTGGAAGCCGACAAGGCTTACCGCGAGTTATCCGGTGACAGCACGTGGGCATTTTATATCCAGGGTGATGAGGTGGTTCATGAAAAATACCTGCCGGAAATCCGCCGGGCACTTGAGCAGTATGCAGAGGTCCCCGAAGTGGAAGGCCTCCTTTTCCATTACCTTCACTTTTATGGCTCCTTTGATTTTGTTGGAGACTCCAGAAAATGGTATCGGCGGGAGGTCCGGATCGTACGGAACCTTCCTGGAATCGTTTCCTACAGGGATGCTCAGGGCTTCAGGCTCAACAACCGGAAACTGAACGTAAAAAGGATCAATGCATCCATCTATCATTACGGATGGGTTAAACCACCTGCCGTGCAGCAACGGAAACAACAAAATTTCAACCGCTACTGGCACGAAGATACCTGGATCAGGGAGCAGATACCGATGGTTGAAGCATTCGACTACTCAGTGATCGATTCGTTACGGCGCTTCAACGGCTCCCATCCGCAGGTCATGGCCGGCAGGATCAAAAAAATGAACTGGGCATTCTCCTTCGATCCCACCCGTAAAAAGTTTGGCGTTATCAACCGTCTTCTGCAGGGATTCGAACACCTGAGCGGCTGGCGCATCGGGGAATATCGCAATTACAGGATCATTTGAGGTCGGCGGGTCGGCAGGTCGGCGGGTCGGCAGGTCGGCGGGTCGGCAGGTCGGCGACTTACGATTGGCATTGGCTTGCAGCTTGCAGCTAGTTAACAATTTGACAATTTGACAATTTAACAATGACACATTTGAATCCCTTTTCATTAGAGATTCCTATCTTTGCAAAAAAGTATCACCATGATGGATCTAAGCAAAATTTTGGCGATTTCCGGCAGACACGGTCTGTTTAGAATGATCAGCCAGACCAAAAACGGAGTCATAGTGGAATCGCTCACCGACGGGAAACGTTCCACGGCATTTGCAAGCGAACGCATCAGCTCCCTTGAGGAGATCAGTGTGTTCACCACCGGTGAAGATATGCCCCTGAAAGATGTCTTTAAAAAGATCTATGAAAAACTGGCAGGGGACCACGTGACCGACCCCCGGTCAGAAAATGTCGACCTGAAGGAATATTTCGCGGAACTGGTGCCGGAGTATGATCAGGAACGAGTTTATGCATCGGATATCAAAAAGCTGCTCTCCTGGTACAATGCACTGGCAGAACTGAAGATGCTTGACTTTACGGAGGATGTTGAAAAGGAGGAACAGACAGATGGCAGTGCACCGGAGGCCACAGACGCTCCAACGGATGCAGCACAATGAAAGGATTCATTGCTTAAAGGATACACGTTTGTTTAACCTCCCGCATTCATGAAGCGAATCCAGGATTGTTTGATCACTGATGTCCTCTGGTTAAATGAAACCAGTTACATCCTGGAACTCGTCGCACCAGATAATTTGCCCCGCGTATTCCCGGGGCAGTTTGCAGAGATCCGGATCGACAACAGCCGGGAAGTTTTTCTGCGGCGACCCTTTTCTTTCCTTGACATAGATTATGAACACAAAAAGATCCGTTTTTTGATCAAAATGATTGGCAAGGGGACCAAAAGGCTGGGAGAATTGAAAGCGGGTATGTCCGTCAACATCATTTACCCGCTGGGAAATCATTTCAGCCTGCCGGAACACGGGCATGCCCTTATCGTCGGAGGAGGCTCGGGGATTGCTCCGTTTATCCTGTTAGGAAAGGAACTCCGGAGGAAAGGAATTGCCATGACCTTTCTGCTTGGTGGCAAGCAGGCCGGGGATATATTGCTGGCCGACACTTTCTGTCAGTTCGGAGAAGTCCTTGTCACCACCGAGGACGGTCTGCTGGGTTCGGAGGGTTTGATCACTCAGCATCCCATCTTCGGAAAGGATGATTTTAATTTTTCGATGGTCTATGCCTGTGGTCCCGAGCCCATGATGAAGGCGGTGGCAGCCATTGCAGCCAAAAAAAATGTACCCTGTGAAGTTTCACTGGAAAATCTGATGGCCTGTGGTTTCGGCGTATGCCTTTGCTGCGTGGTGGAGACCGCAAAAGGAAACCAGTGTGTATGCACGGAGGGACCTGTTTTTAACGTAAACAACCTAAAATGGCAGACCTGAGGGTAACCATCGGCAAACTTGAACTTCGGAATCCCGTGACCACGGCCTCCGGAACCTCTGGTTTCGGGGAGGAGCTGGCCGAATTCTTTGATGTGAGCCGTATTGGTGCCATTTTTGTCAAAGGCCTTACGCTGAAATCCCGCGAAGGCAATCCATATCCCCGGATGGCCGAAACTGCTTCCGGCATGCTCAACTCCGTTGGATTGCAAAACAAAGGGGTCGATTATTTCATTGAGAGCATTTACCCCCGCATTCGAAACCTGGATACCAGGATCATAGCCAACGTGAACGGCTCTACTCTTGAAGAATACGTAAGCGTAACTGAAAAACTCAGCAGACTGGAGCGGATCCCGGCCATTGAACTGAACATATCCTGTCCCAATGTCAGGGAAGGAGGAATGTCGTTTGGGATAAGCTGTTCGACCGCCGCAGCCGTTACAAAAGCCGTAAGGGAAGTATGGGACAGGACACTCATTGTCAAGCTGACGCCCAACGTGACCGACATCCGCGATATTGCCCTGGCCGTTGAGGACGCAGGAGCAGATGCGCTCTCACTGATCAATACACTGCTGGGTATGGCCATCGATGCTGAAAAGCGCCGCCCTGTCCTCTCAACAGTAACGGGTGGCTTATCCGGACCGGCCATCAAACCCGTCGCCTTACGGATGGTCTGGCAGGTCACCCGTGTATCCCGCCTGCCAATCATCGGAATTGGCGGAATCATGAACACTGCCGACGCCATCGAATTCCTGCTGGCAGGTGCTTCAGCCATCCAGGTGGGAACCGCCCTGTTCATCGACCCCTTGGCGCCGGTGAAGATTGTGGAAGGGATCGATGAGTACCTGATCCGGCATGGATGCGGCAGCGTAAAGGAAATCATTGGAGCGTTGGAAAATTGAAATTTGGTTTTTTTGAATTTTAGATCCTGGAATTTGGGATTTGTTTGGATCTTGGTGCTTGTAATTTGGGATTTACCTATCTTTATGCTCCCATAATCCCCTTCAGTGAATGAAATGTCCCTACTGTAAATCAACCATGATCGTCCTGGAGCTGCACCAGGTGGAAGTCGATTATTGTACGGAATGCTGCGGATTATGGCTTGATACAGGTGAGATGGAATTACTGCTGGAGTATACGGAAAATAAAGACCTTTTGCTGGTCACTTTTAAACTCGATCCCCATTCAACTGAAAAAAAACTCAGATGCCCCATCTGCAGAAGAAAGATGCAGAAAGCAAAAGCGGGAATCGACTCCGGTACACCGATCGACAAGTGCCCGAAAGGCCATGGCCTCTGGTTTGACAAGGGTGAACTGCAGGAGATCATTGAACAGGGATGCTCACCGACGAACCAGGAAATCATTGAACTGCTGAAAAATATGTTCCAGTATAAACTTAAATCTTAAAATTATGTTCGCAATAGTCGTTTTAGCAATCATTGTCCTGCTTGTGTTGTATGTGGTTGGCCTTTACAACGGGCTGATCCGATTAAGAAACCAGGTAAAGAACGCGTGGGCGCAAATTGAGGTTCAACTCAAGAGGCGTCACGACCTCATCCCTAACCTCATCGAAACGGTCAAGGGATATATGAAGCACGAGCGCGAAACCCTGGAAAGTGTCACCAATGCACGTGCTGCTGCCATAGGTGCACAAACCGTCGGAGAAAAAGCCAAGGCTGAAAGCAACCTGACAGGAGCCCTGGGTAACCTGCGGGTGGCCGTGGAAGCTTATCCCGATCTGAAAGCCAGCCAGAATTTTATGGCCTTGCAGGAAGAGCTGACCTCCACCGAGAACAAGATCTCTTTTGCACGACAGAACTACAACGACCAGGTACTTGCCTACAACAACAAAATCCAGATGTTCCCGTCGAACATCATTGCAGGTATGTTCAATTTCACGCCGGACGAATTCTTCGAAGTAGAGATACCAGCGGAAAGAGAAGTACCAAAAGCCGATTTTACAACGAAATAACAGGAACCAACGATCAACCGGCCATGTGGGAACTGATTCGCCTGAACAGGCGTAAATCTTTGCTGCTGTTCATGGGCATGGGTGTTATCCTTGTCCTGTTGGGCTATTTCATCGGTCTGTACATCGATCCCAAAAACGGAGGTGTGATCGGTGTCTTCCTCGCCCTGCTGATAACCCTTGTGCTCAACCTTGTCAGTTATTACTCGGGCAGTAAGATCCTGCTTTCCATCAGCAATGCCAAAGAAGTCACGCCGGATGTCCATCCGCGACTTTACAATGTTGTGGAAGAGATGAAAGTTGCAGGTCAGCTTCCTGTGATGCCAAAGATCTACATCATCAACAGCGAAGCACCCAATGCATTCGCAACCGGAAGAAATCCCGAAAATGCAGTCATTGCCGTCACAGCAGGATTACTTGCCCAGATGGACCGGGATGAGCTTCAGGGTGTGGTGGCTCATGAAACAGGCCATATCCTTAACCGTGACATTCAGTTTTTGACCTATGCAGGAATCATGCTCGGGGTCATCGTCATGATATCCCAGGTATTCACGCGCAGCATGTTCTATTCCTCGGCCGGCAGAAGCCGGTCTGATTCGTCAAAGGGACAGGGACAGATCATCATCCTGATCATTGCCATTCTTCTGGCTGTTTTGGCGCCCCTGTTTGCCCAGCTGCTGTATTTTTCCATCTCCCGCAAGCGGGAATACCTGGCCGATGCTACGGCCGCCAGGCTGACACGCTACCCGGAAGGATTGGCTTCAGCCCTGGAAAAAATCGCCCGCTCCTCCCAGGATCTGGAAACAGCCAACCAGGTCACTGCCCCAATGTATACGGTCAATCCGCTGAAACCAAAGGGGCGCCCCATGGCCGACCTGACCAGCACCCATCCTCCCATATCGGAAAGGATCCGAATTTTGCGAAGCATGGCAGGAGGCGCCAACTTCAGAAATTATCAGGAAGCTTATTCCTCCGTGAAAAAGACCAGAACCACCATTATTCCCGGATCCGGCATGGCCGACTCGACAGAAATGGGCCTCCGGGCAGGATTGACTGAACAGGAGACCGGCTTTGACCGACGGCAGTATGAGCGGGACCTGGGCGACATCATGAAAACAGTGGATCAGTACCGGTTCATCCGGTGTTCCTGCGGGCTCAGGATCAAAGTTCCTCCCGGCTACCCGCTTCAACAGGTGCAATGCCCAAAGTGTGGAACAACCCATACGATTTGAACATATAATTTACAAGCAGTTATGGCCAAGATCCTTGTTGTCGATGATGAAAGAAGCATCCGTAATACATTGAGGGAGATCCTCGAGTACGAGAAATATGAGGTCGACGATGCAGTGGACGGACTGACAGCACTGGAAATGATCGGGCAGACGCATTACGATGTGATCCTCTGCGACATCAAGATGCCGCAGATGGATGGCATGGAAGTGCTCGAGAAGACCCTCCAGATGACGGACACACCTGTGGTGATGATCTCCGGACACGGAACGATCGAAACGGCCGTGGATGCCATCAAAAAAGGAGCATACGATTATATTGCCAAACCCCTCGACCTGAACCGCCTGCTCATCACGGTGAGGAATGCCCTGGATAAATCCACGCTCATCACGGAAACCAAAGCACTTAAGAAAAAAGTCAGCAAGGCCTACGATATGGTGGGGGAATCTCCGGCCATTCAACATGTCAAGGAAATGATCGAGCGAGTGGCCTCCACGGATGCCAGGGTGTTGATCACCGGAAAGAACGGTACCGGTAAAGAACTAGTTGCCAGATGGTTACATGAAAAAAGCAAACGATCTTTCGGACCTTTCATCGAAGTAAACTGTGCAGCAATTCCCTCTGAACTGATCGAAAGTGTTCTGTTTGGTCACGAGAAAGGATCGTTTACTTCTGCCATAAAACAACGCAAGGGGGATTTTGAACAGGCCAATGGCGGGACTCTTTTCCTGGATGAAATCGGTGACATGAGTCTTTCCGCTCAGGCCAAGGTGCTCAGGGCGCTTCAGGAAAACCGGATCATGCGCGTGGGAGGTGAAAAGGACATTGCGGTGGATGTCAGGATCATCGCTGCCACCAACAAAGACCTTATGGAAGAGATCAGGAGGGGCAACTTCAGGGAAGATCTGTACCATAGGATCAGTGTCATCCTGATCAATGTTCCCGAGCTGAAAGACCGAAAAGATGACATTCCCCTGATCGCAGATCACTTCCTGAAAATGATCTGCGAAAATGAAGGGAAACCGCAGATGAGCTTCAGCAGCGAAGCCCTGGAAGAATTAAAAACCTATCCCTGGACAGGGAATGTACGCGAGCTGCGCAACGTGGTGGAAAGGCTGGCCATCCTCTGCGACCAGGTGATCACGCTGGAGGATGTCAGGATGTATGCGCAGCCATTGCAGCAGTCGCGACAGTGAGGCTTTTGGAGAAGGAGAGGATGGGATACAAAGGGTTATTCGTCGTTATTTGTAGTTATTCATAATTACTGTTTGGAGTCTTGGACAATGAGATACTCGAGGGTGCCACGGTATTACGGATTTCGGATCTACCTGATCTCAACGGTCATCTTTTACCTGTTGATCACCCCTTTTATTGCCGTACTTGCCCTGAAATATGCCCCCCAGCTGATCGAAAAAGGTGAATTGCGTTCGCGACGAACAGGATCCGGATCGCTGATATTTTCGAACGACAGCCTGATCGAGGAACTTGATTCATTGGCAGATGCCCCTCTGGATACGACCATCTTTTTCAATCCGTCAAAAGGTGATTTCGACACAGTGATCCGCCCAAAGGCAACCATGGGATCCAACCGGGAGAACACAACCCTGCCCGGACCGGTGACGACTGCAAACGAAAAAAGTCCCCTGACCACCTCGCTCAACCTAATGCTGAAATTACTACTGGTGAGCTTCATCCTGGGATTTGTGTTCAACCTGCCATTTAAACGGTATTTTATCCGCAAGCGCAAGAATAAGAAGATTTCCAGGAAATTATTTCTTTTTACGAAGAAATACCTGCTTTTAACCCCTTTGATCAACAGCGGGATTCTTACGCTTGCCTACCTGGCAACGACCATCTACATGATCGTTGTTCTTTCCTCTCCTTCCCATTTCTCCGACGACACCCAAAAACAGATATTCTCCCAGTTTTTTTATGTATCCATTGTTGCATCCGTCCTGGTGATTCTGTTTGTCTACTTCTGGCAAAAGCATCGCGTACATATAAAGTATCTTGAACACGTTTTCACAGCTGAGGAGCTCCGGCGCCGCATCTTTAATTTCAAAGTCGGCAAAATCAGAAACCGATTCCTGGTGTCAAGCATCATGACCACGCTCCTTCCCCTGACCATCGTGATCCTGTATCTGTTCCTGAGTCTCACCCCTGTGGCGGACCTGGAAGAAATCACCCCTGAACAGGTGAAAATATTGCTGGGCGATTACACCCAGCTTTTCGGATTTCCTGAAAATATTGATGCTGACAGCCCCTACCGGAGCCTTTACTATATCAATGCCATTGACAACATTTCCATGTTCATCGGCATTGGTGCCGGTATCTTTGTATCCTTCATCTATATCATCCTCTTCGTCCGGTGGACCACACAGGACATTGCCAGTCCGGTGAGCGAACTGCTGGAGAACATGCGTCTGACTGGTGAAGGAAAACTGAACAACTTCGGCATTGTCAGGACCAACGACGAGATCGGGCAGCTCACGGAAGGATACAACGAAATGTCGCAAAAGATCAAAGATTACATCCATAATATCTCACGGATGAACCTGGCATACTCACGGTTCATCCCGCAACAGTTCCTTGATTTCCTTGGCAAGGAAAGCTTCGTGGATATCAAGCTCGGCGACCAGGTACAGCAGGAGATGACCATTCTGTTCACCGATATCCGACGGTTTACCGACCTATCGGAATCGATGACACCAAAGGAAAATTTTGATTTCCTGAATCACTACCTCGGATACATGGAACCCGTCATTCGCAACAACAATGGGTTCATCGACAAGTACATGGGCGACTCGATCATGGCCCTGTTTCCGGAAAATCCGGGAGATGCCATCAATGCTTCCATCGAAATGCGTATCAAACTGGCACAGTTCAACCAGGTGATGGGACAATTTGGCAAACCGGAAATCGACAGCGGCATCGGGATCCACATCGGTAAACTGATGCTCGGGGTGGTCGGAGGCGAAGGCAGGATGGACGGGACCGTCATCTCGGATGCTGTCAACCTCGCCTCCCGGCTGGAAAACCTGACAAAAATCTACGGTTGTGCCATCATCATCAGTGAAGATACCCTGATCAAGCTGGATGATCCCAGTGCTTACAATTACCGGTTTCTCGATATTGTGAAGGTAAAAGGTAAAAAGCAGGCAGTCTACATCTTTGAGGTCCTCGACGGGGAGCCGGAGGACATCAAGCGGCTGAAGATCCAGACCAAAGCCCAGTTTGCCAAAGCCATCAATTATTACAAGAACAAGGACTTTCAGAAAGCACTGGAGGAGCTCAGGGCGATCCATGAGGTCAACATGCACGACAAAGCCGCGGTACTGTACATCAACCGCTGTGCAAAAATGCTCCGTACGGGGATCCCTTCCGACTGGGATGGCATTGAAGTGATCGACTCCAAGGGTTGAACCTTCACTCCCGACCGGTATTATCTTTGTGATCCGGACAAATCCGTCTCAAAAATGAGTATCTTTGCATTTTCTATCACACCCACACCCACACTCAAACGCACACCCGCTTCGGGGCTGCACTGGTTTTGACAGCAAGCCGAGTGGATATGTAAGCATGCCGGGCAATGCAGACACACCCGTTACCAATTTCTGCGAACCAATAACTGGCGAAAATAACTTCGCTCTCGCTGCCTAATCGAAGTTTAGTAGAGAAGGCTTAATCCCGGACAAGGTCCGGGAGCGTGACGTCCTGCCGGTGGAGATGCCTGATTCCGGCCGGGGCACAGGGCGCTCGCAATTTCAGGCTGGCTGTGGCAACGCCTCGATGTCGCAGCGAGATTTCAGAGGATAAGGCAACGATTTGGGTGCCGGCTCCCGGATCCTGCCCGAAAACCAACAACCGGATAAGCATGTAGAAAGCACATCTGTTCCTTGTTTGGACGAGGGTTCGACTCCCTCCAGCTCCACAACTCGTAGTCCTCATCGCTACCCCAGCCTTAGGAATCGGCAAGGACTTTAGATCCCTCCGAATGGTGACCACCATTTTCAGTCACGCCCATCTCTTAAAATTACCGGTACGCCTTGCCCTTTTCTAACCCTATGCACTTGAAATATTGTTATTTTTGCTTTGCCTGACCGTCGGGCGTGGGTCAGCAAGGGATTAGGTGGATGGCCAGGGTCGTTAATCATTCTTTAATTAAACAAGATCTATGGCTAAAGAAATTACATTCAAAGAACTTGATCCTGCTGGCTTCATCGACAAAAAGGTCCTTGAAATCAAAAGTTCGGTGGGCGATGGGATTGCCATCAATGCCCTGTCGGGCGGCGTTGACTCATCGGTGGTCACCCTGCTCGGACACAGGGCGCTGGGAAAGAGTCTCAGGACAGTGATCGTGGAGAATGGGCTCATGCGTGAAGGAGAAGTGCTGAGTGTGGTGAACTGTTTCAGGGACCTGGGCATCGATGTGGAGGTCATTGAGGCTCAGCAGGAATTTTTCAGGGCGCTCAGTGGGATCACCGACCCGGAAATGAAACGGGAAGCCATTACCCGAACCTTTTACCAGGATGTTTTCGGCCGTACCGTCAGGGAGAGCGGGGCGAAGATCCTGCTCCAGGGCACCATCCTCACCGACATTGACGAAACAGTGGCAGGGATCAAACGTCAGCATAACGTTTTTGAGCAGCTGGGCATTGATCCCCGGCAGGCATTCGGCTACAGGATACTCGAACCCCTGGTTGAGCTCCGTAAGGACAGCGTGCGGGCGGTCGGTAAATCGCTGGGACTTCCTTCCGGTCTTTTTGACCGAATCCCGTTCCCCGGCCCTGCCCTTGCGGCACGCGTGATCGGTGAAGCAACACCCGAACGGATTGGAACGATCCGTAAAGCAACCTCCGTCGTCGAACGCATTCTGGAAGGAAGCCGTGCATTCCAGTACCTGGCCGTACTGCACCAGGACCGTGTAACGGGGATGCAAAATGGCAAACGTGACTTCGGCCAGCAGATCGAGATCCGCTGCTGGGACAGTGCCGATGCAAGGAGGGCGACTCCGAGCAGGCTCTCATTCGACACCCTGGAAAAACTGTCGGAGGAGATCATCCGGAGTGTTCCCGGCGTGGTTAGCGTCACCTATAACATCACCCCAAAGCCCCCTTCCACTATCGAGGCCGTCTGACCATGTCATTTTCATACGAAACTGAATTGACTCTATCCGTCACACCTGCGTGATGGATGTCAACCAAGTTCCTTCGCCTTCGCGTTTTCGTACGTGCTGAGACCTATTGTGCCTTATTCTTTGAAAAGCCCACAACCGCGTTGCCATCGCCACCCATGACGGAAAGGTTAAGGTCACCGGATTCACAGGTGATGCTTGCCCCCTGGCCACCTATATCCATGAACGTGGTCTGCATCCCATTTGCTTTGAGAATGTCATTGTATTTCTTGAATGCATCAGCAGGAACCTCCTCATAAACAATGGTCCAGATATACATTTCCGGATGGTCGCTGGTGGTGACGCCGGTAATCTTTCCAAAGGCAAATTCAGGGATCTCTGCGGGTGCATCCCCAGGCCATTTGTTTGCACCGGCGTCAATATGGGAGGTTACATCACCGGATTGAATGGTGGCTCCCTGTTCCGACAGATCTACATCCGCATCCTGGCCGGTACCTTGTTCCAGGGCCTGCTCCATGGCCTGCTCGGCCGACTTTTGTCCTGCATTCCTGCAGGAATAATTCAGTGTGAACATGGCAAGGAACAAAAAAATCATCCCCGCTGCAAGAAAATAGTTTTGTTTTTTCATGAATTGGAAATTTAGTGGGAATTAACGTTAATAATCTTACAAATATAAAATAAACCTATCCGATTTTCAAGCAGAAAATGCCTGAAGTTTAAGATAAAGGTAAAATTCTGACAGATTCAATGATTCAGGAAACCTTCGCCCCGCAATTACTGCAAAAACGTGCGCCGGGACTGACCTCAGCGCCGCAGTAATGGCAGAACGACCCAAAGTCCAAACGTTCACCGCATTCCGGGCATCGTTTCGCAAAGGGTGGAATATCGGCTCCGCAACTTGGACAAAAAATCTCCGGGTCACTGGAAGTCCTTCTTCTGGTTTTGGATGGAAGACCTTCATCGAAATCACCAAGGTCATCCATATCGTCAAAATCCTGCCGCCCTTTGCGGCCCTTTTTGCCTCCGGATACAGGCTCATCCTTTTCAAATTCGTCGAAATCCATGGAATGATGATATTTTAGTGAATCAGGTATGTGAATCCACCGTAAGTACCGCGTTTAATCCTCCTTACTCCAGATACGTGTACCCATACAATCCGGAACGGTAATTTGACAAAAACTCTTTCCCCTCTTCCGCAGTAATGAATCCCGATTTGACCGATGAAGTGACCCACTTCTCGACCGTGCGTACCATCTTCTTGGCATCATACTGAACGTAGTCGAGAACCTCAGCCACCGTTTCGCCATCAATGATCTGGTCAATTTCGTAACCCTTATCCCTCACGGAAACATGCACCACATTCGTATCACCGAAAAGATTATGAAGATCGCCCAGAATCTCCTGGTAGGCTCCCACAAGAAAAACACCGATATAGTAGGGTTCATTGGCTTTGAGAGAATGTACAGGCAGGTTGTAAGAAACATTCCGCGTGGAAATGAAATTATCGATCTTGCCATCAGAGTCACAGGTGATGTCCTGCAGCGTGGCGGTTCTGTCGGGCCGTTCATCCAGCCGCTGAATAGGCATGATGGGAAAGATCTGATCAATGGCCCATGCATCTGGCAGGGACTGAAACAGGGAAAAATTACAAAAGTACTTATCGGAGAGCAATTTGGGCAGATAGCGCAACTCCTCCGGAATGTGCTTTGTCTTGTAAACCATCTGGTTGATTTCCCTTGCTATCGACCAGAACAACCGTTCAATCTGAGCCCTGGTCTTCAGGTCCAGCATGCCAAGGCTGAACAGGTCCAGTGCCTCTTCCCTGATCTGCTGGGCATCGTGCCAGGTTTCCATCAACCGGGGCTGATTCAGGCGGTCCCAGGTTTTGTACAACTCCCTGACAAGCTCGTGGTCATGTTCTGTTACTTCATCATCATCATTCCAGGATGGCAGCGTTGCTGTTTCCAGCACTTCGAAGATAAGGACGGAATGGTGAGCGGTAAGGCTCCGGCCCGATTCGGTTATGATGTTGGGATGGGGGATCTTGTTTTTCTGGCTGATCTCCACTATGGTGGAAACCGCGTCGTTCACATATTCCTGAATCGTGTAGTTGACACTGCTCTCGCTGCTTGACGACCGTGTGCCGTCGTAGTCCACCCCCAGGCCGCCCCCGATATCTACAAATTCCACATGAAAACCCTGCTGATAGATCTGGGCATAAAACTGGGACGCTTCCCTTAAAGCGATCTTCACCCGGCGGATCATGTTCACCTGGCTGCCTATGTGAAAGTGGATCAGACGCAGGCAATTCTTCATGCCACTGCGTTTGAGGTATTCCAGCGCTTCCAGCAACTCACTGGAGGTCAGGCCAAATTTACTCACATCCCCTCCTGACTCCTCCCACTTGCCGCTGCCTGAACTGGCCAGCTTGATCCGGATACCGATGGAGGGCTTGACCTTCAGGCGCCGTGCAATGCTGGCGATCAGCTTCAATTCATTGAGCTTCTCAACGACCAGAAAGATGCGACGTCCCATCTTTTGAGCAAGCAGTGCAAGCTCAATGTAATCCTCATCCTTGTAACCATTGCAGATAATGATCGACTCTGCATCGGTGTTCAGCGCGATCACGGCATGGAGCTCGGGCTTGGAACCGGCTTCCAGTCCGATATTGAACTTTTTGCCGTGCCCGACAATCTCTTCGACCACGGGACGCATCTGGTTGACCTTGATGGGATAGATAATGAAATTTTGGCCCTTGTATCCATATTCCTCCGAAGCCAGCCGGAAACAACTGGACATCTCTTCAATCCTGGTGTCCAGAATGTCGGTGAACCGCAACAGGATGGGAGTGGAAACATCACGCAGCACCAGCTCGTCGATCAGCTCCTTTAAATTGACCTTTACTCCTGTGATCTTTGGCGTTACGTCCACCTGACCCTTTTCATTGACCGAAAAGTAATTGACACCCCATCCGTTAATGTTGTACAATTCAACCGAATCCTCAATTTGCCATTTTCTCATGGATGAAGAATGATAAAGTGATTTCTACCGCAAATATAGTATAAGTAATCACAAACTCTTCACCTGAAAGCGAACTTAATCCCAAAGGATCCCCCCTCACGTACCTGCCTGAACAATAAAAGTCAAAATAATTTCATATTAAATGATTCATATATAATAATTATTATTAATTTTGCATAAAATTAATTAGGAATTATTCCTATTTATGAATCGTTATCTATGAAAACGAACGACCTTAAAGAAATACTTGTTAACAGCAACCTAAGGGTCACTCCCCAGCGGTTGGCGGTGCTGAAAGCGGTTTGCCAGCTACACGGACACCCATCCTCAGAGGAAGTTCAGCAGTACATCCACCGCAGCAATCCCAACATCGCCCTGGGTACGGTATATAAAACACTGGAGACCTTTGTCGGGAAAGGCATCCTGGAAAGGGTAAAAACGGAAAAGGATTTTATGAGGTACGATTCAGTCAGGATGAAGCATCATCACCTCTACTGTACCGATTCAGAAAAAATAGAAGATTATTTTGATGAAGAACTGGATGCGCTTTTGAAAGAATATTTTGAAAGAAAACAAATCCCCCACTTTCAAATAAGGGATATTAAACTTCAGATCATCGGAAAATTCAACGATCAACTAACCTAAACATCCTTGACTTACAACACATAACCATGGCAAAGAAAAAACTTACAACTGCATCCGGCAGGCCCTATGTGGAAAACGAGAACAGCCAGACTGTCGGCCCAAGGGGCCCGGTCCTCCTGCAAGATTACATTCTTCACGAAAAGATGGCACATTTTAACCGCGAACGCATCCCGGAGCGTGTCGTACATGCCAAGGGAACGGGTGCATTCGGTAAATTCACGGTGACACACGACATCTCACACTATACACGGGCAAAACTTTTCAGCAAGACCGGCAATGAGTGCCGCGTATTTCTCCGGTTCTCGACCGTTGGCGGAGAAAAAGGCAGTGCGGATACCGAACGTGATCCCCGCGGTTTCGCCATTAAATTCTACACCGTTGATGGAAACTGGGACCTGGTCGGAAATAACACCCCTGTCTTCTTCATCAAGGATCCCAAGAAGTTCAGCGATTTTATCCATACACAGAAACGGGATCCCCGTACCAACCTGAAGTGCGCGACCATGATGTGGGATTTCTGGAGCCTGAATCCTGAAAGCCTTCACCAGGTGCTTATCCTGTTCAGCGACCGTGGCACCCCCTACAGCTACAGGCATACCAACGGTTACGGGAGTCATACGTTCTCCCTGTACAATGCCAGAGGAGAGCGTTTCTGGGTGAAGTTCCACTTGAAAACGATGCAGGGAATCAAAAACTTCACGGGACCGGAAGCCGAAGCGATGAAGGGTAAAGATCCCGACTGGGCGCAGCGTGACCTGGTACAGGCGATCGACAACAAAGATTTTCCGAAATGGGCGATGAAGATACAGGTCATGACCGAAGAACAGGCCAAAACCTTCCGCTGGAATCCTTTTGACCTGACCAAGGTCTGGCCGCATGGCGAATATCCACTCATGGATGTGGGTGTTTTGGAACTCAATGAGATCCCGTCCAATTATTTCAGGGATGTTGAACAGTCGGCCTTTGCGCCAGCCCACGTAGTGGATGGCATCGGGTATTCACCCGATAAGATGCTGCAGGGGCGGCTTCTCTCCTACCCCGACGCACACCGCTACCGCCTGGGAGCCAACTATGAGCAGATTCCTGTTAACAGGCCCATCACGGAAGTCAGCAATTACCAGCGCGACGGGTCTATGCGCGTGGATGAGAACGGTAACGACAAGCCGAACTACTTCCCCAACAGCTTTGATGACATCCAGACGAATCAGAGCTACAAGGAACCGGCTCAGAAACTGGATTCCCCGGTGGCCGACTGGTACGACCGCAATGAAAACGATGATGATCACTTTACCCAGCCGGGAATGCTTTTCAGCAAAGTGATGACCCAACAGGAACGACGGAACACCATCAGCAACCTGGTGGGCTCCATGAGCGGGATCAAGGGCGACAAGCGCCTGGAGATCATCAACCGGCAACTGCACCACTTCCACAAAGCCGATCCCGAACTGGCCGCCAGGGTTGCAGAAGGGCTTGGCGTATCATTCAAATCGTAATTCATTGAAATATAATTAATTAATAACTTCATTAAAAAAGGTACAATTTAACAGTTTAACAATTTGACAATTTATCAATTTATCAGTTTAACAATTTAACTTAAACATTATGGAAACAAAACAAGAACAAACCGTCGTTTCGATGCCCAGGATCAATGATCCGGCACCGTCATTCAAAGCGATTACCACACAGGGAACCATCAATTTCCCGGAAGACTACCAAGGCAGCTGGGTCATATTATTCAGCCATCCGGCCGATTTCACGCCAGTATGCACTTCTGAATTCATGACCTTCGCCCACATGGAAAAACAGTTCAACGACCTCAATTGCAAGCTGGTCGGACTGTCGGTCGACGGCCTCTACAGCCATATTGCGTGGCTCAGGACCATCAAGGAAAAGATCACTTACAAAGGGATGAAAGATATCGAGGTGACCTTCCCCCTGATCGAGGACATCACCATGGAAGTGGCCAACAAATATGGCATGATCCAGCCGGGTGAAAGCAATACCAAAGCCGTCAGGGCTGTCTTCTTCATCGACCCAAAAGGAATCATCCGGACGATCATTTACTACCCGCTGAGCCTGGGCAGGAACTTTGATGAGCTGCTGCGCGTTTTGATCGCACTTCAGGCCGCCGACAGTTTCGGCATTGCCACGCCGGCCGACTGGCGCCCGGGCGACGACGTGATCGTTCCCACAGCTGGCTCCTGCGGTACCGCAAAAAACCGGATGGAAGGGAAAGAGGGTGAAATGACCTGTTACGACTGGTTCTTCTGCACGAAAAAACTACCGAAGGATAAAGTGTTCGAGGCACTGAAGAAATAATTTTCCTGGTCACTGACATTTGAGCATCGATAAAATCCGGAAATTTGCCGGAAATTTTGAGCGATGCAGTGGCTGATTGATCTTTTCACCAACGATTCCGTTGCCCATGCTGTCGTCGTTTACAGTATGGTGATAGCCATGGGCATCGGACTCGGTAAGGTTAAGGTTTACGGGATAAGCCTGGGTATCACCCTGGTGCTCTTTGTGGGAATCCTCATCGGGCACCTGGGATTATCCATTCATCATCTTGTGCTGGAATTTGCCAAGGACTTCGGATTGATCCTGTTTGTCTACTCCATTGGTCTTCAGGTCGGCACCGGATTCTTTTCCTCGCTCCGCTATGGAGGCACCCGGCTGAACCTGCTGGCCTTGACGATCATTGCTCTTCACGCAGGTATAACCATCCTGGTGCACTATCTCGGGAACATTTCGATGCCTGTTGCCGTGGGTATCATGTCGGGCGCTGTGACCAACACACCCGGACTGGGAGCCGCACAGGAAACACTCAACCAGCTTAAAGCCACAGGCCTTGATACCGACATTCCGGATATCGGCCTGGGATATGCAGTGGCCTACCCTTTTGGGGTCATGGGAATCATCCTCAGCATGATCCTGATCAAATCGGTGTTCAGGATCCATATTGACTCGGAAATTGATACCTTCAATAAACTGAAGTTTCCCATTGAGGAATTACCCGACCAGATCTTTATCGAAGTAACCAACCCGGCACTGTATGGACGGAAAATCATTGACGTTGTACCGGAACTGAAAATGGAGGTCATCTTTTCAAGGCTTTACAGGAAAGGCGAGATCATTTTCCCCGACAAAGACACCATTCTGATGGGAGGGGACATTGTTCTCATCACTTCATCCCGGGCCAATCACCGTGCGCTTGTACGACATATCGGGAAAGAAAGTGCATTGGATGTTCGGACTGTGCCGTGTAAGCTGATGTCGAAGCAGGTGATCGTGACCCGGACTAAAATGGCAGGTCAGACCCTGGGATCCTTGCGGCTACGATCCAACTATGGCGTTAACATCACGCGAATCAGCAGGGCTGGCATTGAATTCGTCGCCAATCCCAACCTGAGGCTGCAGATCGGTGATAAACTTGCGGTGGTAGGAGAAGAAGACCACATCGACCGGGTGGCCGGTGTGCTTGGAAATTCGCTGAAACGGCTCAACGAACCCAATCTTGTACCCATTTTTATCGGAATTCTTCTGGGTGTGATGCTTGGCAGCATCCCGATCGTTGTCCCCGGCATTCCCATTCCCATACGCCTGGGACTAGCCGGAGGGCCGTTGATCATCGCCATCCTGGTCAGCAACTTCGGGTATAAGATATCCCTTGTTTCCTATACAACACCGAGTGCCAACCTGATGCTCAGGGAAATCGGCATTGTCCTGTTCCTGGCAAGTGTCGGAATCAAAGCAGGTGATCAATTCATTCCAACCCTGGTCTCAGGGGAAGGATTTGTCTGGATGGGATATGGAGCCATCATTACCCTGACACCCCTGGTGCTGGTCGGATTTTTTGCCCGGAAACGAATGAAGATGAATTACATAGAGATCTGCGGTCTCCTGGCTGGCAGCACTACCGATCCTCCTGCTCTCGCCTATGCCAATTCCATCGCCACCACCGACGCCCCTTCGATCACCTATGCAACGGTGTATCCCCTGACCATGTTCCTTCGTATCCTTGTTGCCCAGATGCTTATTATCCTTTTTGTGTAAAAAGAAGCGTCGTGTTGGCTGAAGAGAAGATTTATTTCTTCGCTTTGGGCCGGGCAGTTACTGTTTTGGCTTTCGGAGCTTTTGCAGGTGCTGCCTTTGCTTTAGGAGCTTTTGCTGAAGCCGGTTTCACTGCCGGGGTCTTTTTAGCCGTTACGGTTTTATTTTTAGCTACCGGCTTTACCTCATCATCTTTCCTGAAAGCTTCAGCTGCTTTTGCAAAACCACCCTTCAGAGCTGACCACGCATCGCCTGCTTTGTCCTTGAAATCTTCCCATTTGTCCTCACCGGCATCCATGATATCGTTCATTTCCTTCGCCATCTTATCCTTCTTCACCTTCAGGTCCTTCATTTTTTCCTCATATTTGACCTTTGCGCTTTCCTTCGCCTGGCCGGCTTTCACTTCCAGCTCATCCAGTTCACCATCCCACTTGTCCAGCTGTTTTTTCAATTTTTCGATATACACATCACGTTTACTCATGGCTACTTGCTTTAAATTAATAAAATGTAATAAAGTTAATTACGTATTTTCACCTATTAAACGTCAAAATTATAAAATATAGTATTCATTATGAAAGCGTACGGATATCTGATTAACGATTAACCGATATTTGATTTGGGATTTGATTTGGGATTTGATTTGGGATTTAAATCAAATATCAGATATCGGTTAACCGTTCATCAGATATCGCTCAGGGCGCTTCGATGGTATAGGCCATCTTTGTCAGGTCGACGGTGACCTTGTACGAGCCAGCTGAGGGGCCCGGAATGCCCGGAGGATCCGGGACACTTTCCGTGGGTCGGTAGACCATCAGACCCTTTTTGGAATTACCCTTTTCATTGGTTCCCCATTGCGGAGCCCATTGTCCGGGAACTTCCAGGAACTTGAGAGCGCCTCCGCCCAGCAGGTTGGTGGTGATGGTAAACACATGGTCGGGACCTTCGGTCATTTTCAGCCCGGCTGTATTGTCCCATCCGGCTGATGTGGCGTCACCGATCAGGTATAGTTCACCGGAGGTCAAAAATGTTTTGTATTCCAGCAGCAGGGTATCGGCTTCGATGTAGTAATCTCCGGATACGGTTCCCATGGGTACGGCTGGTGGATCGGCTGTGGCCTCATCGGGCCGGTAAACCAGCGGGCCTGACTCCAGGGTACCGGTGGCATCGGTTCCCCACTGCGGTGCCCAGGCGCCCAGCATCGAAAGGAACTTGAACCAGTCGCCGGCCGCGTCCAGGTACTCCACCCGGGCGAACTTGCCGCTGCCGATGTGTTCCATCGGGATCGCCTGGGTGTTGTCCCAGTCAATGTCCGTCGCATCGCCGATCAGGTAAATGGGTTTGACATAGATGATCTCGGAATAGGGCGTGATCGCAAGGGTGATCACATCGGAATACACGACCGAATATTCACTGTACGTATTCAGAAACGCTTTTATCCTGTAGTCAAAATCATAGGCGATATCCGGTTCCAGCTCCAAAACTCCCAGTAGTTGGTTGTTCACCTGGGCTATGGTTGTCTCATACGTGAGTCCGGTCGTACTTACCAGATCCATCGGATCTGTAAAATTCTTCCCGGCAAAGTCCATCTGCAGGATGTACTTGGTAGATTCCAGATTTCCGAGGTCGTATTTTGTATCCGACCATCTAAATTCAACTACGCTGTCGGCTAATTCCTTTAAGAGGACCAGGGATGATCCGCTTGAAGGGGATAGGATGGACGACTTCACCGTCTTGCTCATGTCCAGTTTCGGATCCCGTAGTTCCTCTTCACAGGCTGTAAAAAAGATGAATCCTGTGAGTGCAATGATGCTATATACCAGTTTTTTCATAGGGTATTTTCGTTTTAAAGTGATCTTAATAGTCCGGATTCTGTTTCAGGTTCAGGTTAGCTGTCAGATCGGATGAGGGGATCGGGAACAAGTTGTATTTTTCAGCTGTGGCCATTCCATCCATCGTTTTCCCTTTCCAGGGCCAGAGGTAATCCCCGCCAGTGAACAGTCCATACCGTATCAGGTCGGTTCTGCGGTGGCATTCCCAGTAGAGTTCACGTGCCCGTTCATTCAGGATAAAGCCAAGATCAATGTTCGCAACATTTCCTGTTGCGTTACCGTAGGCCCTTTCCCTCAACTGATTCACATATCCGATGGCCGTTCCGTTGTCACCGCCTGAACCGCCGCGTAATACTGCTTCTGCGTACATCAGATAAACATCGGCCAGCCTGAACATCGGGAAATCGGTATCCGTATACGTCAGATTGGATCCCGGGGCGCCGTCTCGTTTCACGTTCCTGAACTTGGTGATCGCATACCCTTCCGTAAAGAATCCAACATCATTGATTTCAAGGTTCTGGCCGTCGGTGTAAAACATGGCCCGGCTGTCGGTAGTGCCCGTAATATCCGTGAATTTCTGAACAAAGGCTTTTGTTGTCCGTGTTCCGCCCCAGCCGCCTTCGATGCCGAATTCAGTGGGGTTCATCGTTCCTCCCACTGCCGCACAGATGATGAAGGTTGTGCCTCCCCACGTCCTGGTGTAGGTCCCGTCGAAAGGCACTGCGAAAACGACCTCATCCAGGTGGTCGTTATCGGCCAGGAACAGGTTCTGATATTCCGGCTCCAGCGTGTAACCGGCATTGATGATGTTTTTGCAGTAGGTCAGGCACTCGGTATATTTCGGCTGGCCGGTGTACACCTCTGCGTTAAGATAGAGTTTGGCCAGCAGCATCCATAAAGCAGCCTTATCGGCCCGGCCGTACTCATTCTGCCGGGCTTCCACCATCAGATTCTCAATGGCGAGCAGTTCGGATTCTATATAGGCATAAAGGTCGGCTTGTTGGATTTGATTCGGAAAAAATGAACCAACCGGATCCTCTTCCGTCACAAATGGAACATTTCCAAACAGATCCAGTGCATGCCAGTAGCTCAGGGCACGGAGAAACCGTGCCTCAGCCCGGTAATGCTCCACTTCTGTCCTGAGCTTTCCGCTGACTCCACGCTCCGACAGTTTACCCTCAGAGGTCTCCCGGATATATTCGTTGCAAATGGAGATCTGATAAAAGATCCGGTAGTACATGGCCGCAATGAACACATCGCTGGTACCCCAGGTCTGCCAGTGCAGATCCTTGATGGTCTGGTCACTCCACGACATGACCGCTTCGTCCGTTGTCAGCTCCTGGTGATACCAGTAACCTCTCAGATACTGACCGAAGCCTTCATCAATGCCACTGATGTCGCCCGCTCCGTGAGGGCCTATCTGTCCCGAAACGGCAAGTCCTGCATAAAGCTTGGCGAGGACCTGCTTGTAGGAATTTGTGTCATCATACACAGATGCAGCAGTCACTTCATCCTTGTCAAGAGGTACGGTATCCAGGTCCTTCACACAGGAGGTGAACACGATCATACCTGCCGCAATGAACAGGGATATGTCGAATATTTTTTTCATGTTAATCCTTTTTAACGGTTATTAAAATGTCAGGCTGACGCCGAGTACATAAACGCGGGGGCGCGGATAGAGCCTGTTATCGATCCCGTTGCTGACTTCCGGGTCCAGGCCGGTATAGTTGGTGATCACAAAGGCATTGTTGACGGTAGCTGACAGCATAAGGCTCGCCTTTTCCTTGAAAAGCTGGTCAAAGGTGTAATTGAGCGTGATGTTGTCCATCCGGAAGAACGAACCGTTTTCGATATAATAGCTTGACCAGTACCATGGGTAATCAAAGTCGACTTGTACAACTTCCGAAGTTACGTTGCCAAGGTAGGGCCCTTCGGGACGGTACATTCTCTCCCAGACAGCATTTTCGGATTTGACGTTGTTGTAGACCCAGTTTCCGAAGTTGGCCCTTCCGGAAAATGAGAATCCCAGATTCCTGTACTGAAGGCTGGATCCAATGCCAAAATAGAAATCCGCAACCGGATCTTTATAATGAATGCGGTCCTTGTCCGTCTGACCTGAGCCATCTCCGTCCTGATCGACAAACGTACCTTCCAGGGGATTTTCATTGGGATCATAGATCTGCTCCAGCACATAGAAGGAACTGGGAGCGTAACCAACACTGTGAACCTGGATGGTATTGCCCACGCCACCGGAAATTCCACCGACAAGCACGCCGAGATAGTTCGGGTCATCGGTGGCAGTCAGTTTTGTGATCTCGCTGGTGTTGTAGGTGGCATTCAGGTTGATCTCCCAGAAAAGATCCTTCTTTGCTACGGGACGTGTGTTGATGGAAAATTCAACGCCCTTGTTGTCCATATCTCCGATATTGGTCAGGATATAGTTGGTCAGGTTGGACCCGGCGGGTACCGGGATGAAATTGATCAGATCGGCGGTCTGCCGGTAGTAAAAGTCTAACGAACCGTAAAATTTATCCCTGGCAAAACCATAATCCAGTCCGAGGTTCCAGGTGGTGGTCTCCTCCCATTTCAGATTGATGTCATATCCTTCCGGCCGCAGGGTCTGGTAATAAGTACTGCCGAAAAGATAAGCTGCATTCATCTGGCTGTAGGTGTACCTGGGCAGGTAAGGATAGTCACCCTGTCCCAGGTTCTGCTGCCCCGTGATGCCCCATCCGGCCCGGAGTTTGAGCTGCGACAGGACGTTTGCATTCTGCATGAACGGTTCGTCAACGATCTTCCATGCCAGGGCCAGAGATGGAAACAACCCCCAGCGCGTATCCTCGGAGAACCGGGAGGTTCCATCATCACGCAAGGTGAATGTCAGCAGGTACCTGTCAAGCAAAGTATAATTGAACCTGCCGAAAAAGGATACCAGGTAGTTTTCCGTCTCGTAATCGGAGTCATCGGTGACAACTGTTCCTTTCAGGTTCGTGGAATAATTGGATCCTCTCCTCCAGTAATGCTGCCAGGAGTAACCGGCCATGATATTGAAGGCGCTCTTGGCTGATGGAAGGTCTTTGGCATAATTCAGATAGAAATCCAGCACCTCGTTTTTCTTTTCCTGGTCGTATGTTGTACTGACACCTCCTCCGTTGACCGGATCATAGGACCAGGGCGCATACTCCGGAACATACACATTGCCATCGCTCAACGAATGATCGTAACCCAGGTTCAGGTTGGCCCTGAGGTCCGGCAGGAAATGAAACTTATAATCCAGCTGGATATTACCGACCAGCCTGTTCACATTCGATTCATCATCCCTGAGTTCCAGCAAAGCGACAGGATTGGAAGATCCCTGTGATACCGGGGCTCCGGTTGAAGCCTGGGTCCATGCATAATACCCGCCGTAGTCTGTCGTCATGGTCTGAGGATTTCCATTGGCATCATTGTAATGGACCGTGTAAACCGAATCGGAAGTAATGGGCTTTGTCGGATCGTACTGGATGGCAGCTCCAATGGCGCCCTGGTCGGCAAAATGGTTCTTCAGGAACATACCCATCATGTTGAAGTCAATCTTCAGATGGTCGTCGAACAGCGTTGGATTCAAAGAGGCTGAGATCGTGGTGTTTTTCAAATTGTCTGTTTTCAGGATGCCATCCTGATCGGAATAACCCAACGAAATTCGATAGGGAAGATTATCGACCGTCCCGGAAGCGCTCAGGTAATGATCCATACCAAATGCATTCGTATAGATTTCATTTTGCCAGTCCGTATTGTCGTTGCCAAGCATCGACAATACGGTTTCGTTTTCAGCATATCGTTTGTTCAGGAGGGCCTTATATTCTGTTGCCCCCAGCACATTGACCATATTGGGTACTGTGGAAAGAGAAAAACTGCCAGTGTAGTTCAGCTTGATTTTACTTCCTTTTTGACCTTTTTTGGAAGTGATCAGGATAACTCCGTTGGATGCCCGTGAACCGTAAATGGCTGTGGCAGAAGCATCCTTCAGCACGGTAAAGGTTTCAATATCATTTGGATTGAACATGCTGAGCGAGCCCCTGGCACCGGAAACCCCCTCATTGTCCATGGGTACGCCATCAATGATGATCAAGGGATCATTACTGGCTGAAAGAGAAGAACCCTGGCGGATTCGAATGAGGTATCCCTCTCCGGGTGCTCCTCCGCCACTTGTGATCTGTACACCGGCTATTTTACCGGTTATCAATCCGGCCGGAGTCGTAACGAGACCCTTATTGAAGTCCTTGACCGAAACAGCGGAAACCGACCCCGTAGCGTCCTCCTTTTTCTGGACACCGTAGCCGATGACCACCAGCTCCTGCAAGACCGTGGATTTGGTGACCAGGCCAACGTTGACAACGGTGTTGGGCTGAGCAACGATCTCCTGGCTCTCAAAACCAATGAATGAGAAGATCAGGGCCGTGTTGGAGGATTCAACCCGGATCCGGTAAGATCCATTGTCATCCGTAATCGTACCCATGGTCGTTCCCTTGATGACGACGGTCACCCCTGGCAAGGTCGTCCCATCCGCAGCATCGGTCACCACCCCGGTGACATCACCTCCCTGAGCGTATCCTGCCAGATAGGTAAAAAAAAGCAGCATCAGAAAGATGTATCGCTTCGACAGTAACATTTTTCCCATGATGATTGATTTAATTAAGTGACTATTGTTTGAGTATAAAATATAAAATGCTATAAATCAATTTTATTCAAAGATCAATGCTAAAAAATCACAAATTTATTAAAAATTTGATAAGTGATTCAAAAACCGGCCGCAGGAATTACTTTTGAAGCTCAAGGATGAGCGCCTCTCTGGCCGGGACCACCAGATCGTTGAGAAGGTATTCTTTTTTGGTCAAAACATCCTTTCCGGAATGAAAATCACCTGTTACCTCACTGAATCGTTGTGTGCCAAGGGTAACAGGAACATTGTTCTTATTCATCACGATCATGACCGTCTGATCCTTCGTATAACGGAAGTAAACATATATACCATTATTGGGGACGTAATGTACCAGGGATCCGTCGTGAATGACGGGATGATTTTGGCGCCAACGGAGCAATTTCCTCGTAAAATCCTGAATGTCTGTCTGCTGCTGAGTCAGTCCTTTCCCCGAAAAGGCATCAACCGTATCGCTCTCCCAGCCACCCGGGAAGTCACTCCGGATGATTCCGTGATCGCTGGTTCCGGGATTATTCATCGCTATTTCCGTTCCGTAATAAACCTGTGGTATGCCTCTCACCGTCAGGATATAAACCAGACCCATCTTAAAAAGATCAACATCCTCATCAACCTGGGTGAAAAAACGGCTCATGTCGTGGTTATCCGCAAAAATGACCAGGTTGCCCGGATCAGCATACAGAAAATCATTCGCCAGGGTTTCATATAACCGGATCAGTCCATCGGAATAGATGGCGTCATTTTCAACAAGACCTTTAACCAGGGCCTGCTGCAAAGGAAAGTCCATGAGGCTTGGCAGGCAGGACGTGTAACCATCGCGGTTCACTTTTCCTTTTTGCCAGTAGGAAACAAGGGCGGGATTCACGCTCCATTCTTCGCCGACAATGTTCAACTGGGGATACTCGGCCATCAGTCTGCACGACCATTCGCTCATGAAGTCCTTGTCCGGATAGGAGTAGGTATCCTGCCGAATGCCGGCAAGGTGTGCATACTCGATCCACCAGACCGAATTCTGGATCAGGTAGGTTGCCAGGAAAGGATTCTGCTGGTTCATGTCGGGCATGGACTTAACGAACCAGCCATCAGGGAACATCATTTTATCCGATGGAGAAGCATAAGGATCCTGGACCGTTGCCCGCATATGGTTGGTGCTGAAGAATTCCCCGCCTCCGTGGATCCAGTCTTCCGAAGGAAGGTCCTTCATCCACCAGTGTTCTGATCCGCAATGATTGGCCACCATATCCATGATCAGCTTGATCCCTTTGCGTGATGCCATTTCACCCAGCTGTGCATAGAGTTCGTTGGAACCAAACCTGGGGTCCACCCTGTAAAAGTCCGTGATCGCATAGCCGTGATAAGAGGTCCGGGGCATGTTGTTCTCCAGCACCGGGTTCAGCCAGAGGGCTGTAAATCCCATGCCGGCGATATAATCCAGGTGGTCGATGATCCCCTTCAGGTCGCCTCCATGGCGGCCATCCCTGTCATCCCTGTTCAGCTTGTCGGGGTATCCGCTGACCTCATCGTTGGAAGGATCACCGTTGGCAAAGCGGTCGGGGGTGACCAGGTAGATGACATCCGAAGGGCCGAATCCAATCCGCTGGGCGGAACCTGGTTCCCTCTCCCATAGCTCATAATGCCATAAAACTTGCGTCGTTTTATCCTTCTGAAACAAAATATCGAAGCGTCCCGGTTTCACATCCGGACTGATCTTCAATGTAATGAACAGGTAGTTCGGATTCCCTGTACGTTCTGTCCGCTGGATCCTCACTCCCGGATATCTGATCACCGGGGTAAGGTCTGCGATTTGTTCGCCGCAGACCATCAGCTGTAAAACGGGATCATGCATCCCGATCCACCAGGACGGAGGTTCCACGCGTTTCAGGGAATAGCCATCAGCAAAAGAAAGGGGTATCCATAATGAAAAACAGATGGCCAGGCAGGTGAGTCGTCTCATGTTGATTGTTAATGGTTTCACAGTTCCCAGGTGACCGTCAGATTCTCCCGGCCCCGGATAAAACAATTGGCAACGGTGTAAGTCACAGTGTACGGCTGGTCACCCTTGCCGCTGACACGCAGGAGGATGGTTGCATTTGCAGGCAGGAAGATCCGCCGGGGTGCCATGGATTCCCCGGATTCGGTTCCCGCTGTCAGTGTATAATTGACATCCGATGTATTCGTCAGGTAGTAGGAGCGTTCCTTGTCGGTCAGATTGAAAGGTTTGCCAAGGGTGACGGATTTCATGAACAGTTCCCTGAGCCAGGTTTCCTGCCCGATCAGCGTATCTTCGAACCAGCCTGCCGTGCGATGAGCCAGCAAGGCTTCCCGTATGGATTCAATAGTACGTTCTCTGGCAAAAACCAGGGTCACCAGCCGGTGTTTCACACCCGCATATTCCCTGTAGATCTCCGAAGGTTCATGGATATCCGAGTTGCAGAGGACCGTAAGGTTCTTGTCCATGCACCATTGCAGTGCCTCGGGATACCATTCGCCGTAATTGCCCACTTCGATCCCGTGGATCAGGTTTTTGGCCAGAAGGTCCGTATGAACATCGTACCAACGGATCCCATCCTTTGCCTGGGCGATCCAGCCCGGATGATTCCAGAAAATGAAGGCACCCTGATCAGCCAGTCCCCGCAGGGTCTTTTCATAGTCCGGATCGTCAGCCGAATCTGCGTTTTCAATGAACAATGCATTCAAATGGCCGGGCGGCATTTTCCGTGTCACCTCCGCACCGCGTATTAACAGTATATTCAACTGGTCAGCCGCGGGCTTCATCAGTTCCCAGGCATTATTGCTTGCAGTATCTACGTACTTCTTATGAGGTTGATATTCAAGATGATCTGTGATTGCAATGGCATCCAGCCCTTCCCGGAAGGCTTCCCATATCCTCACATCAGGCCAGACATAAGCATCGGAAAACACAGTATGGATGTGTAAGTAGCATTTAAGGGTATGGTAGCCCAGGATATCCGGAAAATGGATCTCCTTGCGGACGAGCTGCTGGGAAACAACTTTGCCAGGCATCCATACACAACCCGTGATAATATACAGGAATAAATATAGAACAATATTTCTCATTTCTCCTCTCTCCTCTCTCCTCTCTCCTCTCTCCTCTCATTCCCCAACCTCCTTAAACCTTCCCTGGAAAAAGCGCAGATGTTCAGGTTCGTAGGTGAACTGCAATCCGCGGATGGTGTGCCGCTGTTCGTAGAGACGGATGATCCCCTCCGCGACTGCTTTCATATGGTCGCGTGTATAGACCCGTCTGGGGATGGTCAGACGGACCAGTTCCAGGGCGGGGCGAAAATTCTGCCCTGTGACGGGATTGCGTCCTTTGCTGACGTTGCCGCGTTCCATGGCCCGCACGCCTGTTTCGACGAAAAGCTGTGCTGCCAGCATCTGTGAGGGAAACTGATCCTGGTCGAGGTGTGAAAGGAATGCGCGTGCATCCAGAAAGATTGCATGTGCTCCATAGGGCAGCACAATGGGAATGCCTGCCTTATGCAGCAGCTCTCCCAGGTAGGCGGTCTGCTCGATGCGGGAATTGATGTACGCATCATCTACCATTTCGCGAAGTCCCTGTGCGTGTGCAGCCATGTCACCGGCCGAGGTGCCTCCGCTGCAATACGTCCCTTCAAAGATGCGGAGCATCTGAAGCCCCTTCCGGTACCATTGCTCATTGTCCCTGAAAAGCAGGGAGCCCGACAGGTTGCTCAGCATGTCCTTCTTGCTGGAAATGGTGGCGCCGTCGCCATAGCTGAACATCTCCAGGAGGATGTCGGCAACCGGTACATTCCTGTACACAGGGTCGTTCCGCTGTATGAAACAGGCGTTCTCGGCGCAGCGCGTGGCATCAAAGAATACCGGAATGTTCCTCGCCTTGCACCAGGTGTACACCTCCTTGATGTTCGTCATCGACACCGGCTGCCCCCCGGCAAGGTTAACATTGAACTCATAGGAGAGGTAGGAAAGCTTCCTGCCTTCGGCTGTTGCTTTTTCATAAAGGGTCTCCATCTTGGCAAGGTCAACATTCCCCTTCCAGGGAAAAGTGGAAGCTGTCTGATGGGCTTCATCAACGATGACATCCACAAAAGTTCCCCCGGCCATTTCCTGATGTTCCCTGGTGGTGGTGAAGTACATGTTGCCGGGGACATAGTCGCCCGGTTTGATGAACATCTGCGACATGATATGTTCTGCCGCCCGTCCCTGATGGGTCAGGATGATATACTTATGCCCGTAAATTTTCTGGGCGGTCGATACAATGTCCAGGTAGGCATCCGGGGTGGCCGGGGTTTCTTTTGCCCGCAGGTAGGCCATCCACTGCTCGACACTCATCGCGCTGGTTCCCGAATCGGTCAGGAAATCGATGGTCACATCCTCCGATTTGAGCAGGAAGGTATTGTAACCTGCCTCTTTCATCGCTTTGAGGCGTTGTTCACGCGTATCCATCCCGACGTGCTCAATGGAATGGATCGTATAGGGTTCGCAGGTAAAACGATAAGATTCCAGTTCCGGGGCGATCCATTCAAAGCAGGCCTCAAAGGTGAAGACAGGCTGGTTGACAGGATCCAGCGGGGAGACAAGCGCCCGCTGTTCATATAGTTTCACAATGGCATCCCCGATCTGTTCCACCTGGGTACTCATCAATGCCCTGCGCGGAATGAGTACAGGCAATAAGTTGTCATTTTTATAATTCTCCTCCAGATGACACCGTATGCCGGAACTCAGGTACAGCGCCGCAGCAACGGTCTCTGCCGCCGCCGGTCCGGCATCGGGAAGAAACTGATCGGCACGAAGGTACACTCCGTTAAACCCCCGGATATAGGGCACGTTACCCTTATCGAGCGCCTCTGCCAAAACAGACACCTGGTGGTCGGTCCACTGGGCGTGCAATGGATCTGACATTTCCCTGAGGCCGGTGGCCACCACTTCCATGGTCCTGCCAGCCATGCCCCCATAGGTATGCAGCCCCTCAAATACGACGACTGTATTCTGATAATGTTCGTGATCCTTCGGATCGTGTGAGGCAAGGAATCCACCGACGTTACTCAGGGAATCCTGTCCTCCATCAAACAGGACCGTATGACAGGATGCAGCCAGTAATTTGATCACGGAGCCAAGATCGCTGTTTTTGAATACAGGATCATGCTGAAGAACATAATACGCTGCTTCAACGATGCAGGAAGCATCCATGATCAGCTTCACCTGGTGAGCATCTGCGAGCTTTTTGATCTCCTGGAGATTTCCGGGTGAAACGGGCCGATACCCTTCGCCCTGCAGATCCATATAGATCAGGGCCACTTTGCTCCTGTTCTTTTCCAGAAACTGCCGAAGGCCCGACAGATCAATGTTACCCGGGTAGAGGGGCACTGCAGCCGTGCCAAGCAATTGGCAGTCACCCCCGAATGCCCTGAATGTCGGGAAAGGCATCGTCGTATTTCCCGCCACGATCTTCCGGTGAGTGAGATGTACGTAACTGAGTAATTTCAATCCTCCGAACGTATTGTGGACCGGACAAACACTGTCAATGGCGAACACATCCCGCACTGAATCGTTGAGACGGTAAAAATTTCTTGCACCGGCATAGGCTTCATCCCCGATGAAAAGATTGCCAAGCTGTTCCTGGCTCATGGCAGAGCTGCCCTGTGTGACCATGTCGAAAGCCACTTGATTGGAGGGTAGCAGATCAACATTATAACCGGCATTCCTCAGGGCCTTTTTCCTGTCCGGCAGGCTCTTGAACCGGATGTTCCTGATCGATTTGATTTTATAAGGCTCGTGCAATGTCATCATTTTCCTTTCTCTTATAAATAACAGTAATTAACGTGTAGATAATATATTATGTTTGAATTCATCAACGCAGAAGCCTGTTATCAACCACAGCGGATAAGTCTTTCAAATTTAACAAAATTTCAGAAATACGATCAAATTGTGAACTTTTTTCACCTTTGTTCTCATGATTTTTGATAAATATCCCCGTACCTTTGGGCAGATTTGAATATCCTGCGGTCTGAATGATTCTGTAATCCGTTATCTGTGAAAAAATTTCTTTTTCTTTTCCTGGCAGCGATCAGTCTGGTTAATGTAAAAAGCCAAGGCCAGTCAAGCGTTGAATACACCCACTGGACGCTGGCCCATATCATAAACGATTATAAGGAAGTGCCTGTCTATGACTCCTTCATTACCGGCGGACCCGTCATTGAGCAGCTTGATTCGCTGGGAGGTAGCCTGATATTTTACCTGACACCCCAGGGCAACCGTGATTGCAGGCAGGCATTCCGTGTCGGATGGCAGTTTGCACGATCCGTAAAGGACCTGGAGGAGGGCAAAAGCGTGGATGTGGAGGTTTTCAGCTATCCGGTGATCGATTCCGTCAGGGGAGTGCTTGAATGTTTTCGCAATGCAACCGAAGCAGTTGGGCAAAATGAAGAAGTCAGGGTGAGATTCACTGGTGGAAGCTCCACTGGATTGGACAACTGGCCTGACCTTTCCTTTTACTGGGAACAGTCATCCCCTGATCTTTTTAAAGTAAATCAGGTCATTGAGGCTGCCTCCGGGGGTAACCTGACCACTGCGTCAGGATCACTTCTCGTTCAGGATCCGGATGAAGATCCTTCAGCGGACGACGTTGCCTTTGGAGCGTTCGCCATTGAGATCAGCAGGGAGGGAGCATTTGATTACAGGGTAATCTATCTTTACGACGGGAAGGAGTCGGACCTGTCGCCGGCGGGAGCTCATCGTTTGCTGCTTGACAAGCTGGTGGTGGAGCACAGTGTCACCGGTAACAGCGCAGAGCCGGTGATGCATATTTCCCTGATGGGTTTACTGGAACAGGCTGTGGGCCATGATGTCCGGATCGGCATCCATTTTTTTGACAACTACCGCCGTCCCCTGCCCGGAATCGAAGGTGATGCAGTGTATTGTGATTCGCTTGGCTATGCCGTCACCTCTTCTGCTGTCAGGCGCGTACCCAGCCGGCAGTATTACCTGAACGAACTGGCAATGACCATGCCCTATTATGCCCTGAATCTTCCCCTGTCAAACGCAGGCCATATGATCTATCTCCATGCGGAAATTTTTCTCGACAATAAAAGCATCGGAATGTCACGGATGGCACAGACGACGTTCTTCTGGTAATCCCTAAGCAGTCAGCAGTCAACAATTTGACAATTTGACAATTTATCACTGAATAATAACGAACGACAACCAATGACTATGAATGACAATTAATTTTTGTATTTTTGCGCACCTTTTCCGGCGAGGTAGCTCAGGTGGTTAGAGCGTCGGATTCATAACCCGAAGGTCAGGGGTTCAATTCCCCTCCTCGCTACCCTATTTTAACAATAAAAGCCTGTAAATTAATGACTTACAGGCTTTTCATTTTTCATCCTTCATCAAATATCCTTCATCCTTACATTAAATACCTGTGGATTAAGGAAATAAAGTAGGGTGGAAAGAATGTACTCCCTTATGTTTTAGGGATTCTCCAGCGCAGGAATTGATTACAAATGGAAATGATGATTATGGATCTGCGTCTTGGTTCCGCCTGCGGCGGAATTCAATGAATCAATTAATCCATTGATTCCTGCTTTCGCAGGGATGACCCCTCGCTGCGCTCGGGGTTGACGCACGGTGAAGGTCGCTCGCGGAGCTCGGGATGACGGTGCGGGGAAGGGGTAAACGGATCCCTCACTGCGTTCGGGATGACGACCGTGGGAAAGGGCAAATAAAGCGGCGCGGCACTCATCTGAAATTTTCAATGGTGTGCCGCGCCGCTTCCTTCTTTAATGTATCAAACGCCGTCATCCCGAGTGTAACGAGGGATCTGTTTACTTTTACGCATCGTCAATCCGAAGCGAAGCGAGGGACCTGTTAAATGTTACCACGCATCGTCATCCCGAAGCGCAGCGAGGGACCTGTTAAATGTTTCCCCGCGCCGTCATCCCGAGCGCCAGCGAGGGATCCGTACGCCCCTCGAGCTCTGTGCTTCTCGTGCTTTTTCCGCCTGCGGCGGAATTCAATGAATCAATTAATCCATTGATTCCTGCTTTCGCAGGGATGACCCCTCGCTGCGCTCGGGGCGCCGAGTAGGCCGGGGCATTTCAGCCCCAGCCTCTCACAGAACCGTACGTGATAG